>NZ_JAPWAR010000004.1:0-149510 GCF_041433025.1 Prevotella sp. 20925_1_30
AAGACCGTACTCGACCTGCTCGTGGACAGAGTGCCGATTGCCCGTTGGTTTAAGGAGCAGTGGGAGAAATTCAGACATTTGTCCGTCCATTCCTCCCAAGAGAACAGGAGCAAGGGAGTGAGGCTGTAACCGTGCCTCCGCATGCTCCACTTCCTTTCCTGCATCTCACTCCATGACTTTCTCAGGCAAGGTTGCTTCCTTATAAGTCATTTCCGCCATGATATGCTCTTCCATGTCGTGTTCGTCAAGAAAGACGGGACAGATGAATTTCTCTTCATTCGGAAGAAGTCCGAGCCTGCCTAATCTCCCGAGTTTTTCCAAAGCCTCTTTCTTGTTTTTCCCTGTCAAGGTGAAATCACGGACAATTCCCTGTTTCTTGCTTTGCAGGCGCAAGTTCGTCGGAACGCCGTCTTTCATGACAATCTCATATACGCCCGAGAGAACGGCAGGACTGACATACCGATAGAGAGTGGGCTTGTAACGGCACAGATAAAAAGAATGCGCTGCGTTCTGGACAAGGAAAAGTCCCGAAACTCCGCTTCCTATTGACCATACAGGGTCTGAGCCTTCGTGAATTTCCAGTAACAGATAAGGCGGGAGGACTTTAACGGTCAGTTGCTGTCTTTCCTTTGTGAGGTTGTCGGTCAGTGAGACCTGAAATTCTCCCACTTGCAGGGCTTGGATTGAAAGAACACCTACATGCCCTGCCTGTTCGGGAGTTCTCGCATAGGCAATTCTAGCATAGTCCTTAAACGCATTGGAATTGCTTATCTGCAAGTCTCCACTGCCACTCGTGATGAACACACGGAGCGTAGAGCCTTGCATGATTTCCCTATAAGGTTTATCCAATTGAAAAGAAGATTTCCTGTCCTCGTCTTGGGGATTGGAACAGGACGCGCATGCCAGCAGGAATGCCAAGAACAATAAAACAAAACAAGTTTTACGGTGTGCCATATTTACATCTTTTTTAGTCGTACCTCGCAAATATACGAATTTTCCCGCCATTCCGCAAACGAAAGAGCGGAAACTTTGGGTTGCACTCGTCCATATCGCATTGCCATATAATCATTTATAGGTATTTTTCATGGTAACGAATGAAACATGCGGTCTTATTCCATGATTATTGCTACCTTTGTCGTTGAAACCATAACACCCCTAAAATAAGATGCAGTCAAGACAACTTAACCGAAGACAGTATTTCAACGAACTCGCAACCACAAGCGAGAAGTATTTCATTCCTTACATCAAGCGGTACAGGCAGGTAGGGAAAGGCACGAAAGTGTTGGAGATAGGCTGCGGGGACGGTGGAAACCTCCTGCCTTTCTCACGCATGGGCTGCGATGTAGTGGGCGTGGATATGGCAGAGGGACGGATAAGGGACGCAAGGAAGTTTTTCCAAGAGAACGGAGCAAAAGGGCGTTTCATCGCCTCCGATGTGTTCCTGTTGAAGGAACTCAGGCATCAGTTCGACCTGATTGTCTGCCATGATGTGATAGAGCATATCGACGACAAGGAGGAATTTATGCACAAGTGTAAACAGTTGTTAAAAACCCGGGGGGGGTAATTTTCATGTCCTTTCCTGCTTGGCAGATGCCTTTCGGTGGGCATCAGCAGATATGCCGAAGCCGCTTCCTCTCGCACCTGCCTTTCTTTCACCTGCTTCCGACGAGATTGTATGAGCGGATATTGAGGGCTCGGAAGGAAGACGAGGGATGCGTCAGAGAACTGTTGAACATCAAGAAGACCAAATGCCCGATAGAGTTGTTTGAGAGGACGATGAGAAAGGAAGGCTTTGAAGCCATTGACAGGACTTTCTATTTCATCAATCCGCATTACGAGGTGAAATTCCACCTGCGTCCCCGAAGGCTGTACGCCGTGATAGGGGCAATTCCATATATCCGCAATTTCTTCACAACATCGTGTTTCTACTTCTTGAAATCGGCAGGGGAATAATTTTTTCCTTGCCTTGAAAAAATAAAGCAAAGAGTAGAATTGTTCGGGAATAATCATTATCTTTGTCGGAGATAAAGAGTTCTTTGCAAGCAAAACAAAGCAGTACACAGCAAATGGAACGGTTGCCAAATCGTTACCCCAAAATCAGCCAATCGCACAAGGTGCCCTTGTATAAAGGATTGTCGCTATTCTATCCAAAGTTACAGAAAATTTCTCGATTAATCAACTTTTTTATATACTTTTGCAAGGGTGTTTTGAGAATGAATTCACATGGAGAAAACAAACAATATCATTGTTGCGGATAATCAAGCTATAACGCATGCAGGAATACTTTACATTCTTTCTGACATGGGTTTCGCATCGACAATATCAGTTAGAACAAAGACAGAACTTATGCTTCAGTTGAAGCAAAAACCATATTCTATTGTTATACTGGACTATACGTTGTTTGATTTCGATAGTGAGTCTGACTTGCAAAACATCGTTCAACGCTATCCAAAAGCATATTTTATCTTATGGAGCGAGGACTTAAGTGTGAATTTCATACGCACTTTAATAAACAATGACAATCGAATAAGTATATTGTTGAAGGACGCTAAACTCTCGGAGATAAAACAATGTATTGAATATAATCTACAGGGTAATCGATACCTCTGCCAACACGCAGCTAACATACTGCTGGCACCTATTTCAACACCAGAAAAGGAGAGTATCAAACTTACAAAGACGGAGATTGAAGTATTGAAAGATATTGCTCTAGGAATGACAACACGGGAGATTGCTGAAAAGCGTATCTCTTCCTTCCATACAATCAACACTCATCGGAAGAATATCTTTCGCAAGATTGGCGTCAACAATGTGCACGAAGCCACCCGTTATGCTATGCGTACAGGGCTAGTGGATGCGGCAGAGTATTATATTTAAAACCTACTAACTCTTATTGATAATGTAGATTCCTGCTGCTGCTAAAAAGCCTGCCATAATATATTTCAAATAGAAAGTTTCATTAAGACATAGGCATGAGGTGACAGCCCCAACAACGGGTATTAACGAGTTATAAATAGCTACTTTCCCCACTGGATTGCATGTTAGAAGTTTGTTATAAAGCGTGAATCCCAGTGTACTAATAGCTATAAGAAGTAAGAGATAGAGCCCTCCTAATGTGGAGACATTCGGCAAAGTCGCTCCCATGAACAAGCCTGGAATAATCAGCAAAGTGCCACCGATTGCCAAACTATAGCCTGTCCCAACAAACACATCCACCCTTTTTCCTAATCCACGTATCATCAATGAGGCTGAAGCACCACACAGGGCGTTGAGGATAATCATACCATCTCCCAACCAAGTGAAGCTCCCGCTGTCAGCACCTCCTAAGTTTAACGATAAGATACCAGCGAAACCTAGGACACAACCCATTATCTTCTTTAGGGTCATGTGGTCACTTTTAAAGAAGAGACAAGCGAAGATTACAACAGAGAAAACGCTCAATGAGTTTAAAATAGCAGCCCTTGAGCCTTCACTATGGGATAATCCAAAGTAAAAGAAAGCGTAATGTAAGGTTGTATTCAATAAGCAGAAGACCAGGAGATACCACCAGTCTGCGGGCTTTCTAACCGCAAAGTTGCGCTTCTTTCCACCTGCTATTGCCAAGATGATAAGCCCTGACAAACAAAAACGAATGCCTGCAAAGAGCATCTTCGAACCTGTCATTTCGGGGGAAATAGCGAACTCTTGCATGCCTAACTTTATTAAGGGATAGGCCCAACCCCACGCTATTGCAGCTGTTAATGCAAATATCGTTACCCAAACGGGACGCTGAAATATACTCGTTGTATTTGTCATCTCTTACCTTAAACTTTATCTATTCAATGCTATGTGAAACTCTTTTCGCCTACAAAGGTACATCGTTTTTTTCAAAGATTAGGCTTTTCGCCATTTAAAGAGGGCGTTTCTTTGTTGTAAAGAGAGCCTTTCTTCACCTTCAAGAGAGCCTCTCTTTCATGCCAAGAGAGGCTCTCGTCTTTTTCAACAGACCATATTATTTGACAGAAACACATAACTACACCTTACCACGCAACAATCCTTTAGTTCCCAACCATTGCATGGCAAGCTGAAAACAAGGCTTTTTCTCCATCATAGCAAATAGATTATCACCTTTTTTAATCAGCTTCTTTGCCATGTCAAAGGTTTGTACTATCTTTGTAAAATAATGATAGATAGACCAACAGTAGATCGAATAATGGATGCTACGAATATCGTTGAGGTAGTCAGCGATTTCGTATCTCTTCGCAAGGCAGGAACCAGCTTTAAAGGGTTATGTCCATTCCATGACGACCGCACCCCATCGTTTTCTGTAAGTCCCGTAAAGGGTGTTTACAAGTGTTTCGCGTGTGGGGCGGCAGGCAATGCGGTGAAGTTTATCATGGAGCATGAGCAGATGACTTATGTAGAAGCACTCAAGTGGCTTGCGAATAAATACCATATTGAAGTACACGAACGCGAATTGTCGCAAGAAGAAAAGCAACAGGAGAGCGAGCGCGAATCGATGTTTCTGGTGAACGAGTGGGCTGCAAAGTATTTTGAAAACATCCTTCACCATGACGTGGATGGTACTGCTATAGGCTTACAGTACTTTCGTAGCCGTGGTTTCAGGGATGACATCATCCGCAAATTCCACCTTGGTTTCTGTCTCTCAGGGCGCACAGCCTTCGCAGAAGCAGCCTTGAAAGCTGGTTATAAACGTGAGTTTCTTGTAAAGACAGGACTATGCTTTGAACGAGAGAATGGCGATTTGATTGATAGATTCAATGGACGTGTGATGTTCCCGTGGGTTAGTGTGAGTGGAAAAATAACCGCTTTTGGTGGTAGACTATTGGATGAACGCACCAAGGGAGTGGCTCAGAAGTATGTAAACTCGCCCGATAGCATTATATATCACAAGGAGCGTGAGCTTTACGGGATATTCCAATCGAAGAAAGCAATAGCCAAACACGACCTTGTCTACATGGTGGAAGGATACACGGATGTGCTTTCTATGCACCAATCAGGCATTGAGAACGTTGTAGCTAACAGTGGTACAGCATTGTCGGTGTACCAGATTCGTATGTTACACCGCTTCACTTCGAACATAGTTCTGCTCTATGATGGTGATGCCGCAGGGCAACATGCAGCCCTGCGAGGTACTGATATGTTGCTTGCTGAGCGTATGAATGTGAAGGTTCTACTGCTTCCTGATGGTAAAGACCCCGATGAGTTCGCCCGAACTCATAGTGCGGAGGCATTCAGACAATATGTTGAAGAGAATCAAACAGACTTCATTGTCTTTAAAATCAACCTCTTGCTCAATGGCGTTACCGACCCTATTAAACGTTCGGAAGCCATCAGCTCCATCGTTCAGAGTATATCGGTTATCAAAGACCCAATACTCCGTGACACTTATATTCGTGAGTGTTCCAATCGTACGGGAGTAGCTGAACGCACCTTAATGGAGCAGATGAACCGCAATATTCATCAGTATCGTGAACAGCAGACACGCGAACAGCAATTCCAAAAGGAGGCTGCTTTAAGAGAAGGACGAGGCGTTGAACAGCCAGCAGCAAGTACAATTCTACAGGTATCGAAAGTGGAGAGAATCATCATGCAAACCCTCGTTAAAGATGGTGATAAGGTCATTCTGCGTGATATAAAGGATGAGTCTACAGGGCAATTACTCAATATTACAGTGGCTCAATACATAGCTTATACACTCATGGAAAATGGTCTTTCGCTGACCAATCCATTGTATATAAAGATGCTGCAAGAGGCTGTTGACCATAGTGCAGACCCTCAATTCAAATCCGAAGAATACTTTACTCAACATGCCGATATCGACATTGCCAATGAAGCCGTACGCCTAAGTGTCGACCGATTCCAGCTCTCTGAGAGTCTAAAAGTTAAGGAGACGGAACACAGTCTACGTGATCGTGTATTACACATCATGACTGATTACCTACTAGACTACTACGACTCACATCTCAAAGAACTTGTTGCAAGGATGAAGCAAACCAAAGATACGGACGAGATGATGAGTATGTTGAAGGAAATTAACGCTATGCAGAACAAGAGGAACATCCTCGCTAAACGATTAGGAAGTGACATTTTGATATGATTGAGAAGATAAAACGACTCTTTACACAGCCTCTCTCACTGGGAGATATTACCTCCGATACCAACAAACAGATGGTGACTAAGGCGCTCAAGGAGCTTAATTGTGAGGTAGAATGGACTCAAGAAAAGTCTGGAGTGCGGTTCGTTCAGTACGACTTCCAGCGGGGGCACTTCGGAATCCACCTCTTCCCGGGTACGAAGATGATAGAGTTAACCTATCTCTATATCGCTGATACAGATTTAGCTAACGTACATCTTGTTCGCCAACTGTGTAATGAGATGAACATAAACTCTGATGGTCCGCGCTTCTGTTACACGCTGAATGAAGCGAAGAACAAGGTTGATATTCATCTATTCTTCGACCTTCTCTTAGACAGCGATCGTGCGAAAGATATTCTATCAACGGCTATGTCGAATCTATTTGGGAGTCAGAACGCTTTCTGCCAACGCCTTGATACGGTGGAAAAGGAGGCTAAAGAGAATGAAACAGACGACTTGGAAGCTGCAAAAAGCGATGTGGAGAGAAGCTGTTACATGATTCGTGAACAAGAGCTAACGCATCAGAAGATTGCACCGGGATGGCGACAGAATGATAATAAACCTGCTTCTCTAACGCAGTGGATGGATGTCGCCTTTGGCATGGCAAACTTTGTTCCGTCTGAATTAACCATTGTCACGAATGAAATTAATCGACTAGCTGACCGACAGGCGATCGAAGTGTTCGACCTCTCCACACCGCTGATTGAAGGTGGAAAGTTCGTGCGACAACATGCGATGTTAGACCTGATTTTCTTCCTTCCATCGGCTCCTGACACCCGACAACGCATGACTATCAGCTTGCAACAAGTAGGGAAAGCGAAGGACATATTATATTACAGGATTACAGGAACGCTGCTCCCACTGCCAGCAACGCCCTCTCGTTCATTGTCATCTGTCGAAACCAACGTTCGCATGGGGAGTGCTCTTATAGCTTACGACTTGCGTACTGACAAGCAACTCAACGATGAGTTCATCTACACATGGAAAGAGGCTCAAAGCAAACTTGCCAATAGTCAGGAGGGAGAACTTACTGATGAAGAATGCTTACTGGCTACTGTTCTGTTGCAACCAGTGGCTTCTTATCTCTATCGAGGGCGTCGGCTCTATCTTCAAAAGCGTTACGTGGAGGCGATACCACACTTGTTTAATGCGTTCTATCGGCTCTTTTACGACTTTAAAACGCTGAATAACAGTGCCAAAGAGACGTTCCTTGAAATCTGTTTCATGCTCGGTTCCTGTCACATGGAGATGCTGCAATATGACAGGGCGTTCTTCTTTCTATCGTTCACAGTGGGTCGGAATAGCATAAGATACGCCGAGACGTATATCAACTGCTTAGTGAATATGAATGATTTTCGTGCTCTTGCGACTATTGAGGATATGCTGAATGATGTGTATAACAGCCTCCGTGACATCGAAGATGACCAAGTGGAAGAGCCCTTGCAGGACTTTCGTCGCTTCTTATTACGCCGTAAGTCATATGTTCTCATTGGTCTGCAACGACTCAATGAGGCTGAAAAACTACTGCGAGAGATGCTGAAGAATCAAGAAGATATGGAATACGCGAAGCAGGAACTGGCATATATTCAATACTTGCGAACTGCTAACCAGAATGAAAAAAAGGCATCTGACACATCGCAGGGAGCACCTATATAATAAGGTGAAAAATAACGTTAAGAGGCGAAACAATGCTGAATACAAAAAGATAATACAGCGATGATTTACGTACATTGGCTCTTCCTTGTAGTATATAGCATTATCATCATCATCACAATGGTGCGAGTGCTAATGGATAACCGACAGCCTGCCAAGACTATGGCATGGATGTTGGTGCTGATGTTCATACCCTTTTTAGGAATCATCCTGTATATCTTCTTTGGACAGAATACACGCAAGGAACGCAAGATATGGCAGCAGAGTCTTGACCAGTTAACGAAGCGTTCTATGCTGGAGTTTGTCGAACAAAAGGACTTCAATATACCTGAAGAATACCGCACAATAAGCAATCTCTTCATGAATCAAAACCTCGCTTTGCCTTTTAAGAACAATGAGGTTGAGATTTACACAAGCGGTTATGACTTCTTTCCGTCACTACTGATGGAGATTGGAAAAGCCGAACATCACATTCATATTGATACCTTTATCATCTCCGACGACCCGCTCGGAAGGCTCATTGCTGATGCCCTTATCGACAAAGCGAGACAAGGAATTGAGGTGCGACTCATCTATGATGATGTAGGCTCATGGCGCACACCTAATAGTTTCTTCACGCGTATGCGAAACGAAGGAATTGAGGTTTACGCCTTTATGCCAGTGCGTTTTCCAGCTTTCACAAGTAGAGTAAATTATCGAAACCATCGTAAGATATGCGTCATTGATGGGGAGGTTGGCTTTATTGGAGGTATGAATATTGCACGACGATACGCCCAAGGAACACCGAAACAGTCATGGCGTGATACACATGTGAAGCTCACGGGGGCTGCTGTCTATGGTTTGCAACGTGCCTTTCTAGTAGATTGGTACTTCGTATCAAAGGTGCTCATCACTGAAAGGAGCTATTATCCAGAGATTATTATAGGGCAGAATAATAGTTTGGTACAGGTGGTTACGAGTAGTCCAACAAGTCTTTGGCCAGAGATAGAACAAGGATATGTACGTATCCTAACCAATGCGAAGCATTATGTCTACATGGAGACGCCTTACTTCCTACCAACAGATCCCATTCTTTTTGCTATGCGTGTGGCAGCGTTGTCGGGCGTTGATGTACGCTTGATGATACCTTATGAGACTGATACTAAGGTTGTGGAATGGGCTTCAAGGTCGTATGTTATAGAGGCATCAAGGGCTGGTGTGAAGATACTTCTCTATCGGAAGGGCTTCAATCATTCGAAACTTCTAGTCTCAGATGACGCTATGGCGACCATAGGGTCTACCAATGTCGACTTCAGGAGCTTTGAGAATGACTTTGAGGCAAACGCTTTCTTCTATGATAAGAAGATTGCCCTGCAAGTGAAAGAGGTTTTCTTAGCGGATCAAAAGGATAGCATTGATCTAGATGATGTGCGCCGTTTTATCAAAAAACCATTCTTACAACGATTGTGGGAGTCGTTTGTTCGCTTACTTAGTCCATTGTTGTAAAGTTCTTATCCATCGTTTTTATCTTCCTTGATAAGACCTTACTCAACTATTCCTCGAGGTAGTATCGCTTCTCAGAATAGCTTTCTTATAGAACTAGATGAGGTTGATGAAATACGAACTAAGCTCCCATTGAAACCAATAAGAAGATTACTTCAAACAGAATCTATCATAAACTCAGATTGAGACACAATGATTGTTGAATAGAAGGAGAGGCTCTTCTTAATACAAAGAGAGGCTCTCTTTGCAGCAAGAAAAGGCTCTTCTTCTTTTGAAAAGAGCCTCTCTTTCAGCCCCAAAAATAATCCCCTGCGCAATACGGAGAGCCTGTTACTCGGTAAAGCCATGGTTTTCAACAACTTAAAAAATAGATGAGGACTAATGCTAATAGCAGTTATCAGCAAAAGAGAACAATGTTTGTAAGGTGTGAAAATACGCCAAGCAGCATAAGAGTTCATAGAATAAAAAAGTCCCAGACGAATGGTCTGGGACTAAAGATTAGCTGTCTCACGACAACTAATCTTCTAACCTTAATAATCTAATACCATGAAAAACACGTTGCAAAGATATGCTTAATTCACAATCATTCCAAACTTTTTTAGTTAAATAAAGCAAACTTATTGATGTTTAGAGTATTATTCTTTAATACTATTCAACAAGCCTAACTTTCCTTCATTTACTAGCTTGATAATGAGCTCACCAAATAGTGTGTTCTGCCAAGCAAACCACTCTCTGGTGTAGTTATTAGCATCATCTTTGTTAAAACTTTCGTGCATGAAGCCTGTACCAGCGTCCGTATTCATCAACATCTCTATGCTTTCTTTTATCTCTTTATCGTCTTTTGAAGTGAAAGCACGCATCATGATGGACATTGGCCACACCATTTCATAACCGATGTGAGGTCCTCCAATACCCTCTCCAGCCTTTCCACGGAAGAAATAAGGGTTGTCCTCACTCCAAACGAAACGGCGAGTATTCTGATAGATAGGGTCGTCCTGGCTTACATCTCCTAGGTAAGCCATGGCAAGCAAACTAGGTACGTTAGCGTCATCCATCAGTAGATGATTACCGAAACCATCCACTTCATAAGCGTAAATCTTGCCATACTTGGGGTGATCATACACCGCATACTTCTTCAAAGCTTCGCTAACTTCATCAGCCAAAGCCGTACACTCCTTTGCAAGACCAGCCTCTTTATTCACCTTCAATAGGATTTCTGCAGCCTTACGAAGCGATGACACCGCCATAAAGTTCGATGGAATGAGGAAGAGAAAGGTTGTTGCATCGTCCGACGGACGGAAGGCTGAGGCGATCAAACCCACTGGCTTCACTGGAGCACCCCATCCCGCATTGTTCATAGTGTCCAATGCTCTATCGGTAACACGCAAGAACTTATAGCTGCCGCGGCCTTCTTTCTTCTGTTGTTCACGGAATGTCTTGAGGATATTCTCTACTGCCTTTACCCATTCGGAACCAAAGACACTGGTGTCACCAGTGGTTTTCCAGTATTCAAAAGCAAGTCGGATAGGGTAGCAAAGAGAATCTATTTCATACTTTCTCTCGTGTAGTTCTGGCTTCATAGCCGTTTCGTCACTCATCCAAGGGCCTTTCGAATCAGGAACCTGATTGAAGGCATTGGCGTAAGGATCGATGTTTATGCACTTCATCTGGCGGTTGATAACACCTGCCAACATCCTTCGTAGCTTCTTATCTTTGCCTGCCAGTTGCACATAAGGCCATACTTGAGCCCCCGAGTCACGCAACCACATGGCGGCAATGTCGCCTGTGTAGACGAAAGTATCAGGTGTTCCGTCAGCTTCTTCAGTGTAGTGTACAGTCGTATCGAGCGTGTTTGGGAAGCAATTCTCAAACATCCATGCCAATCGTTTATTAGTTAGTTTACTCACAATAAGCCTTATCTCTCTCTCAACAGCATCCGATTTAAAAAGTCGGTCAGCCTCTTTAGGACGCTTAGAAACAAGTGTTACAGCATCAGTCGGGCATGTAAGATGACTGACCGAAGCCTTTTCTGTATTTAAGGCGTTGGCAGACTGCGTATGAAATGCAATGAGTGTGAGGCATACTGAGGCGATAAAGATTTTCTTATTCATACATGTTTAAATTAGGTTTCTATTGATATTCATTTATGTAATCGATAATCTCCTGACATTGATCATCGCTCATTGTTGGGTTACAAGGGAGGGAGAGTTCTTGCTGATGTATGCTTTCTGTGATGGGATAAGAGAGCCTATTCCATTCGGCATAAGCCTTTTGTTGATGTGGTGGGATAGGGTAGTGAATCATTGTTGACACCCCTTTATCGTTCAAGTAACACTTTAATCTATCACGGGAGGGGCATAAGACAGGGAATATATGATACACATTATCACGGTCGCCATCGGTAGTCATTGTGATTAGTGGGTTCTTAATACCTTGTTGATAAGTTTTGGCTATCTCCTTCCGTCGTGCATTTTCTTGATCAAGGTAACGGAGTTTCACATCTAAGACAGCTGCTTGAATCTCGTCCATACGGCTATTTACACCCTTAAAAGAGAACTCATATTTACGTGCCGAGCCATAGTTGGCAATACTACGGATGGTCTCTGCCAGTGTAGCATCATCTGTTGTCACGGCACCAGCATCACCTAATGCACCGAGATTCTTACCTGGGTAGAAACTATGAGCAGCTGCGTTTCCCAACGAGCCAGTGCGTTTCTTGCCATAAAAACAGCCATGAGCCTGTGCGTTGTCTTCGATGAGAAGGAGGTTATGGAGCGCACATAACTCGCCAATCAGCGGTGTATAAGCACATCGCCCATAGAGGTGCACGAGCATGATAGCCCTTGTCTTCGATGTTACGGCAGCTTCGATGAGTTGGTCGTCAAGCTCCAGTGTATTAATATTAGGCTCTACTAAGACGGGAGTCAAATTGTTTTCTGTAATGGCAAGGATAGTTGCAATGTAGGTATTAGCGGGTACGATGATTTCATCTCCAGCCTTCAACCGACCTAACTCCATGTAGGCTCGAAGGATGAGAGATAGCGCATCAAGTCCATTCCCGCATGTTACGCAGTGTTCCGAACCAATGAATTTAGCGTAATCAGCCTCAAATTGCTTTGTTTCCTGCCCTTGTAAATACCAACCAGAACGCACAACACGTTCCACAGCGTTAGTAATTTCATCACTGTGAAGGGCTGTTATATCCTTGAGAGAAAGGTAGTTAATCATTTTTCTAACCAGTTAATTATATCCTTACTTACCCTTGCTTACTGGATTATTCAGCTTGTCCATGGGCATAACATCCCACTCATAGCTATCGTAACAAACACCCCGTCCACCAAAGCCTTCCTTTTGAAAAATGAGAGGAGCATTGAGTTTCCGCCCATTCTCTTCGGTGCTTTTACCAAAGTCAAAGTATCCTTGCCGGTCAGCATACACCTTATTAATAAGATAATCGAACAGAAGATCAAGTGATCCTAGGCTCTTTCCCTCTGGAGAAGCAGATATATATTGTGTGTGAATGACTTGCGGTGTCTCAAAGATGAGAGTTCCTCCAGTTGGATTACCAACCTTATTAAATGCCATGAAGAGGCGAATAGACTTAGGAAAACGGCTCTTTAGCAATTTAAGTTCAGCTAGAGAATGAACAGGATGAGTATTATATTTATTTGAAAGATTATCGTTTAATATTCTCCAAAAGGCTTCCATGTCCTTGCTTTCAGCAATGGTAAGTTCTGAATGAATGGCTTTTCGGATTCCACTCTTACGACTTTCCGTGAACTTTAGATGCTGGAGAAGAGGAATAGTTGTGGATATATCACGAATGGTTAGACGTGCTTTGCACACATTAAGAAGTGCGTATAAGTCTTCTTCAGCAGGATATTTGTGGTAAATCCATGGTATAGACTTGTACACTACATGCTTAAATCCTTGTTTGTTAAGATATTCGTTGATGGCAAGGAATACCTCACAGATATCCTCTGCACATACTTTTGTGTTTGTAAGAAGTCCCCCGTAGGTCAGTCCTTGGTGTGAGTAAAACGTTGTATCAATCTTATTGGCAGGCAAAAGGGCGTAGAGTCGTCCCTTCCGATAGACCATTAAGGAACTATCAAGGAATCTATCGGCATGGTAATCCATGTAAGAACGATTGAAAAGGAACGTTCCTTGCTTCGATCTCTGCACGAAGTTATCCCATTCAAGTACCTGTCCTATAGTATATTGCCTTACTTCAAACATACAGTATTAGGTGCGTCAATATTAGAATAAAAGCATTATTTCTAAACTACTTATGGCTTAAATAGTTTATAAATTCGTCATAGTTACGAATGTAATCAGCCTCATCAAAAGGGTCTTCAGCCAACACAAGGCACACAGCACCCGATGAGAAATCATCGAGCGTGCGCCATATATCAGTATCAACAAGCAGCCCTTGATAAGGATGATTCAGTAGGAAGGACTCCTTTCTGTGCCCATTATCAAGTGTAACAGTGAACGATCCACTTACAGCAATAATGAATTCACGACAGTGTTTATGTGCATGTCCACCTCGAGAAGTACCTGATGGAACATCATAAGTCCAATAAGCACGGGCAACATGGAAGGGTATGTCCTTCATACCTTGGGCTACGGTGAGGTTTCCACGAGGGTCAACAACCTTCTGCAATGATATTATCTTTCCTAATGAAAACTCGTTGTCATTCATTACTCAATATGTCATTATCTCCTTATTAATGCTTTTTCATATAAGGATCAGTGCCTAAAACGGTTGCTGCCACACGCTTCGTTTTATCACGCAATTCGTCCATATCGGTTCCAACCTCACCATAACAGAGAGCTACTCCCATACGTCTTCCAACATGAGCAATAGGCTTTCCGAAGATACGCAAGCGAGTTCTGTCTTCCTTACAAGCATCTAAAAGATTGTATGCTAGTGGTTTACCAGACTCAATTGGAGATAAGATGACAGCAGAACAACCTGCATGTTCAAGGTGAATAGCGGGTATCGGCAGTCCCATCACAGCCCGGAAATGAAGCTCGAACTCGCTGAAATTAGTGGTATGAGCCAATGTTACCATACCAGTATCATGTGGTCTTGGGGATAACTCGGAGAAGATTACCTCTCCTTGTTTGGTTAGAAAGAACTCAACTCCCCATATTCCATAACCTGTAAGAGCATTTGTTACCTCCTTAGCAATGTGTTCTGCCTGACGTAGAGCATCTTCAGAGATAGCATAAGGTTGCCAACTTTCACGATAATCGCCTCCCTTCTGTATATGACCGATAGGCGGACAGAAGAGAGTAGGACCATCTTTTTGAGTTACAGTGAGCAGTGTAAACTCGCTATCAAAGTCTATAAATTCTTCTATAATTACCTCTTTTACATCCCCACGAGCTCCTTCCATTGCATTCTTGAATGCTTCTTCAAGCTCTGCATCATTATGGACATAACTTTGTCCATGCCCACTTGAACTCATCAAAGGCTTTACTACACATGGAAAACCAATCTCGTCAGCAGCAGACTTGAACTCTTCATAAGTCTTAGCATAGAAGTATTTTGCAGTTCGCAGACCGAGTTCACGAGCAGCAAGGTCACGAATAGCACGCCTATTCATCGTGAAGTTGACTGCACGAGCAGATGGGGCAATCTGAATACCACGCTGTTCATAGTCAAACAAACGCTCTGTTCGGATTGCTTCTATCTCTGGAACGATGATGTCGGGATTATGGAAGTCGACAACAGCATCAAGTGACGTACCATCAAGCATATTGATTACTTCCGACTCATCAGCAACCTGCATAGCTGGGGCGTTATCGTAACTATCACATGCCACAACATACTGTCCTGCACGTTTGGCAGCAATAGCAAACTCCTTACCCAGCTCTCCTGAGCCTAATAACAAAATCTTTTTCATGTGTAGTTTAGGGGATTGTTAATTATAAAATAGGATGTCCTTATATATAATAAAGGTGTAAAGGGGAGTGCAAAATCGCACTCCATTACCTTCCTTTCTTAGTGTACATCATGTCATAATACTTCTGGTAATCACCAGAAGTAACCTCTTGTATCCAGTTCTGGTGTTCTAAGTTCCAACGAATAGTCTTCACAATACCATCAGCGAACATAGTTTCTGGATACCAGCCAAGCTCTTCCTTTATCTTTGTTGGATCTATGGCATAACGTGCATCATGCCCGAGACGATCTGGAACATGTGTTATCAAATCATTATTAATCCAACTGATATCAATGTCACCATTGGCATCCTTTACTTGTTTCTTTAGTATAGTACGTAGGTTCTTATCCTCAGCCATCATGTCATGAATGGTCTTGATAGTAAGTTTCACAATGTCGATATTCTTCATCTCATTGTGTCCACCAACGTTATAGACTTCTCCCTCACGTCCTTCACGTACCACCATATCTATTGCTTTACAATGATCTTCAACATAAAGCCAGTCTCTTACATTCAGTCCCTCACCATAAACAGGGAGTTTCTTGCCCTCAAGTATATTGTTGATAATTAATGGGATAAGCTTTTCAGGGAAGTGATAAGGACCATAATTGTTAGAACAACGCGTGATACTTACAGGCATGTGGTAAGTGTCACGATACGCCATTACAAAGTGATCAGCACTTGTCTTACTAGCAGAATAGGGACTATGAGGGCAAAGAGGAGTTTCCTCTGTGAAATATCCTTCGGCTCCGAGCGATCCATAAACCTCATCGGTTGATACTTGGTGATAACGTTTTCCTGTCTTCCAAGTAGGGTAACCCTGCTCGTCCTTACCAGTCACCCATGCTCGACGAGCTGCGTCCATGAGGTTCTGTGTACCAAGAATATTAACAGAAAGGAATAACTGTGGATCTTCAATAGAGCGGTCTACATGACTCTCTGCAGCAAAGTTCACAAGGTAATCAATATCATTCTCTGCAAAGAGATGATCAACTAATTCGCGGTCACGAATATCTCCTTTCACAAAAATACAACGCTTGTCATCAATGTCATCTTTGATTGTTCCAAGGTTTCCTGCATAAGTTAGTGCATCGAGAATTATCACCTTGATATCCTCATTAACATACTTCTTATGAAGCAGATACTTGATGTAATTTGCACCAATAAAGCCTGCTGCACCAGTTACAAGATAGGTCTTCATATTCAAAACTATTATTTGTTATACTTTAATTTATTATCACTTAATGTTATAACTTCACAATCGGTAAATCTATCCCCATCGATTGTTAGTCGAACTAATGTACGCTCTTTATGCCATCCACGCATACCAGCTGCACCTGGATTGATATGTAACATGTTAAGCGTCTTATCGAATTGTATCTTTAAAATATGTGAGTGTCCATCAACAAAGAGATTGGGTGGTGATGCATAAAGCATGCTCTGCACCGAACGATCATATCGACCAGGATAACCGCCAATATGCTTTAGTAAGACATCAATATCCTCACATTTAAAGCGGAGAATGTCGCGATAACGTGCTCGCATCTCATAGTCATCAATATTGCCACAGACGGCTCGGAAGATAGGTTTCATTGCTTCGAACTTGTCTGCAACCTCCATAGATCCAATGTCACCAGCATGCCATATCTCATCACACTCGCCTAGATAATACTCGTACTTATCGTCCCAGTAGCCATGAGTATCTGAGATTATACCTATCCGTTTCACGCCCTTTTCCTTATAAAATCGGCTATTACGTCTTTCGTTTCTTCCAATCCTAAGATGCTTGCATCTATACAAAGATCATAGCTTTCGGCATGTCCCCATGTCTTAGCAGTGTAATAGTTGTAATACTTAGCACGCTCACTTTCACCATTCTCAATGAGTTTGCGGGCTTCATCCTCCGTACATCCACGACGCTCACGGACATTAGCTATGCGAGTCTGCATAGATGATGTGATGAATACATTCACGCAGTTTGGATTATCACGAAGTATGTAATCTGCCGTTCTACCTACAAAAACGCAACGATCATTCTGCTTAGCAACCTCACGGATAGCATCACTCTGAAACTGGTAAAGGCTCTCTTGCGAGAAGTTACTCTTATAGAAGTCACTATCAGCTAATAGTGGGAAACGAATATTGAAATGCGTCTTCAAGAAACCTTTCTGCTCATCATTCTGTTCAAAGAACTTCTCTGAAAAGCCACTTTCTTTGGCTGCAAGGTTAAGTATCTCACGATCATAAAACTTACAATCGAACTCCTCTGACAGTAGTTTAGCTATAATTCGACCACCACTTCCTATCTGTCTACCGACGTTTATGATTAGCTTTTTTCCCATATTATAGATAGTTATTTACGAACCAATACATCACACTTAACTAGCTTGTCGTTTAATTCTACGTACAAAAATAAGCATGATAATGGCAGCAATGAAGGATGCTGTAAAGTCACTCGAAGGCAATGCTGCCCACACACCATTCAATCCGAAGAAGTGAGGAAGGGCTACAAGTAGAGGGAGAAGGAACAACAACTGGCGTGAAAGAGACAAGAAGATACTAATCTTCACCTTACCTATACACTGGAAGAAGTTGGTCACTACCATCTGATATCCTATGAATGGATACATCATCATATTGATTTGTATGGCTTTAATTGCCTGTTTTATTAATTCTGCATCGTTAGTAAACATACGTGCACAATAGTAGGGAGCCAAGTGTGCAATAAGCCATCCTATTACCATAATAGCTGTCGCTGCAAAGGCAGCATACTTCACAACACGCATGAGTCGGTCGGTTTGTTGCGAACCATAGTTATACCCCGCAATAGGTTGCATACCCTGGTTTAAACCTATAACAAACATCACGAAAATCATGGCAATACTATTAGCAATACCATAAGCACCCACAGCAATGTCACCTCCATATCGAACCAATTGGTTGTTGATGAATATGACCACAACACAAGCACATACATTCATTAAGAAAGGAGAGATACCTATTGAAATGATATTATTCACTAAGTTTCGCTTCAATCTATAGATTCCCTTCTTCAGATGTAACAGTTCCTTTTGATTGGAGAATAGTTTCATTTGCCAACAGAGTGCTAATGCTTGAGAGATGATAGTGGCTAATGCTGCACCCCTAATACCCCAATGCCACCACCATATAAAGATGATATCTAACAGGACATTCATTAGTACTGTGAAGATGGTTGCGGCCATTGCATGACGTGGCTTAGAGGCTGCACGCAATACAGCATTCATCCCGAAGTACATGTGTGAGATAACATTTCCTGCCAAAATAACCTGCATGAAACTACGTGCATAAGGAATTGTTGCATTGCTAGCACCAAAGAATCGAAGGATAGGATCTAGGAAGATAAGACAAAGAACACTAAAGGTAACACCAATAATTAGGTTCAACGTCACTGTGTTCCCTAAGATATTCTCGGCTGCAGCATAGTCTCTTTGACCAAGCTTCACACTAATAGCTGTGGATGCACCTATTCCAACACCTGCACCGAAAGCTGTCGCAAGGTTCATAAAAGGGAATGTAATGGCAAGCCCCGAGATAGCCATCGGACCTACCACTTGACCTATAAAAACTCGATCAATGATATTATAGAGAGAAGCTGCTGTCATAGCAACCATTGCTGGCAAGGCGTATTGTATCAATAACTTGCCAACAGGTTTCGTACCTAACTCTAACGTTGCTTTCTTATTATCCATTAGGACTTTATTGCATCTCTTTAAACCATTCCCTTTAAAAGAAATGAGTGATTCTTACTCGTGAAATAGTCGACATACATACATAAAAAAGGTATTTACAAGTCATTAAACAAGAATTACCTACCTTATTAATATATCAACTTCACTATGTTGCAAAAGTACGAAAAAAAACTGATATTCACCTTTTATCTCAAGTAAATATCAGTTTTATACATCCTTATAGATAATGTTTTACCTGATAAGGGATATGTTCTTAAACCAGTTCTACCTTATCCATATCTTGTTCTTTATCACAATAATGGCATTTAAGAATACCTCTTGCTTTATCAACAACATGGAAGATGGTGTCCATTGGTTCGTTATTTGTGATACATTTAGGGTTGTTGCATCTTACAATGCTCCGAAGCTCATCTGGTGTTTCCACCTTCTTCTTCTCTACCACTTCATAGTCCTTAATGATGTTCAACACCACGTTCGGTGCTACAACCGACAAACGGGAGATCTCGTCATCAGTGAAGAATTTATCACTAACTTTGATGATTCCCTTAGTGCCTACCATCTTCGATGAGAAGTTATAACCGATGGTAACAGGTGTAGAGAGCTTCTGGAGCTGTAACAAATTGACCACCTGAAAAGTCTTCTCAGATGGTATATGATCAATAACTGTGCCGTTCTCAATAGCGGCAACCAAACGTTCTTTCTTTGACATAATAGGTTCCTTCTTATTTTGCTTGCGTAACTTCAATACCATCAAAAATGTCTCCTGCAGTTACATGTATGAGAAGTTTACGAACTTTCCCACTTGTATTGGGTTTAATAATGATACGATATACATTCCCTTCTACCATAATATTGTACCAGTCATGCTCTATATGATGGAAGTTCTGAGACTCTAATCCTGCATAAATAACTGTATGCTCTGTTGAAACATTACTTAACCATGGCTTTTGATAGTTCTTACATCTCAATGTATAGGTACCTCCTTCAGCTGGAACAACAATACTCTTTGGATTACCAGGATAGTCAGCCTCCCACTTCATAGGTTCCCAATTGCCATCAAGCTCATTTTTACTGCAACTGACAAGAGTTGTGAAAAACCCAACTATCAGTGCCATTACCATTATTCTACCAACTTTATTCATAGACTTACAGATTGGTTTTTATCTCTATAAAAGTTTATTCTAATATCGTCTTATCGGCTTTCACCTCTTCTAACGATATACCTAGACAATGGCAAAAGATAGCTTCTCGAGCAAAAAGACCATTGCGTGCTTGCTGAATATAATACGCATGTTCACTATCATCAACATCGTATGCAATCTCATTCACACGTGGGAGAGGGTGCAAAATCTTCATATTTGGACGTGCTTGAGAGAGCATATCCCGACGGAGAATATAAACATTCTTCACCCGTTCATACTCCATCAAGTCAGAAAAACGCTCCTTTTGTACACGCGTCATATATAATATGTCAGCATGAGCTATTACATCAGGAGTAAACTCTTCATGCTCTTCAAAGCGGATACCATGCTCTTTGCAATAGAGTTTATACTCCTCAGGCATAGCTAATTCCTTTGGTGCAATGAAGTGGAAAGTAGGGTTGAAATGGCGCATTGCCATAATAAGTGAATGTACAGTACGCCCATATTTCAAGTCTCCAACAAGGTAGATATTGAGGTTCTCAAGCGTTCCCTGTGTCTGATAGATGGTGTATAAGTCCAATAAACATTGTGAGGGATGTTGGTGCGCACCATCTCCTGCATTAATAATAGGCACAGGTGCCACTTCAGAGGCATATTGTGCAGCTCCTTCAATATAATGTCGCATAACGATAGCATCCGCATAATTAGAAACCATGAGGATGGTATCTTTCAGCGTTTCACCCTTACTGACACTCGAAACCTTCGCATCGGTAAAGCCGATAACACGCGCTCCAAGGCGATTGGCAGCTGTTTCAAAACTAAGTCGGGTACGTGTTGAAGGTTCATAAAAAAGTGTTGCAACAACCTTACCTTTAAGTAATTCACGATTAGGATGAGCCTCAAATTCTTTCGCCATATCAATAAGATACAGCAGTTGTTGGCGATCCAATCCTTCGATATTCACAAAGTTCTGTCTTCCCATCTCTATCTTGTGATGATTTGATTGATTTCTGTTTGTAAAGGTAATGATTATTTTCTTTTCTTTCAAAGGGCTTGAATAGAAATACACACAGACGATAAAAAAAGTTTTAATTATTTTGCTTATCCATTGATTTACATTACCTTTGCACAATATTTTCACGGTATATGAGAAGACACTTTGTACATTTCCTCTGGGGGACATTGTTAGCTATTTTAGGTTTTACAAGCCTATTCTTCATCTCTGTATGGAATGGTTGGATAGGCTATATGCCCGATATGGACGAGTTATCAAACCCTATTGATAAGTTTGCTTCACAGGTTTACTCTTCCGATCAAAAGCTAATAGGAACATGGAACCAAGATAATAATAATCGCATTGCGATTGATTATAATGGACTATCTCCACACCTTGTTCATGCGCTTGTTGCCACTGAAGACGAACGCTTCTATGAGCATTCTGGTATTGACTTCATCGCTTTAGGACGTGCAATCATTAAGCGCGGCGTGATGAGACAGGCTAGTGCTGGAGGTGGATCTACTATCACTCAACAGTTAGCCAAACAGCTTTTTTCAGAGAAAGCACATAGTACGATGGAACGCTTGCTACAAAAGCCTATCGAGTGGATCATCGCTGTTAAGCTAGAACGTCACTTCACGAAGGAGGAGATTCTAGCAATGTATTTCAATTACTTCGACTTCTTGCACAATGCTGTTGGTATAAAACGTGCAGCCAACGTGTACTTTAATAAGGAACCTCGTAACCTCAATGTCACTGAGGCGGCTTTGTTAGTTGGTTTGTGCAAGAACCCTTCCATGTTTAATCCTCTTCGTTATCCTGAACGTTGCCGACAGCGTCGTAACGTCGTACTCATGCAGATGGTGAAGTCTGGTTATGTAACAAAAGATGAATACGAAGAGCTTTCTCAACGTCCATTAGGTATCCATTTTACTAAGGCAAAACCTGTTGATGGAGCTGCAGACTACTTCCAGGCATTCCTCAGACAGTATATGATGGCGAATAAACCAGAGCGTAAGAACTATCAAACATGGCAGAATCGTCAGTTTGTTCTCGACTCTATTGCATGGGAGCAAGACCCTCTTTATGGATGGTGTAACAAGAATCTCAAGCGCAATGGCGAGCCTTATAACGTTAACACGGATGGGTTACGTATCTATACAACGATTGACACTCGCATGCAAACCTATGCCGAAGAAGCTATCCGTAAACACGTGGGTGGCTACTTACAAGCACAATTCAATGCTGCAAGTAGGTACAAGAAGAATGCGCCATTCTCATCTAATATCTCTCGAAAGACTATCAAAGAGATTATTAATAGGTCTTGTCGCCTTAGCATGCGTTACCGCAAAATGAAGGAACAAGGCGCTACTCCTGAAGAAATAAAGCGTAGTTTCCGTACACCACATGAGATGACCATCTTCACTTATCATGGTGATGTTGATACGGTGATGACGCCTATTGACTCTGTAAGATACTACAAGTCATTCTTGCGTTCAGCCTTCATGAGTATGGATCCACACACTGGTGCGGTGAAAACATACGTGGGTGGTATTGATTACCAACACTTTAAATACGATGTTGTCATGGGTGGTCGACGCCAGGTCGGTTCGACTATCAAGCCATTCCTCTACGCCCTTGCAATGCAGAATGGCATGACTCCTTGTTCGTTGGCACCTAACGTTCAACGCACGTATGGAGGATGGACACCTCGTAACGGGTCGCATGCACGTTATGGACAAGAGGTTCCTTTGAGATGGGGTTTACAGCAGTCTAACAACTGGATATCTGCTTATCTCATCAATCTCTTAGGTCCTTCTCAATTCGTAAACATACTTCATGACTTCGGATTGAATAACCCTGACATTGATAAATATGCCAGTCCTGTACTCTGTCTAGGTCCTAGTGAGGCATCTGTTGGTGAGATGACTAGTGCCTACACAACCTTTGCCAATGGCGGTATTCGTTGTGCTCCTCTCTTCGTAACAAAGATAGAAGACAGCCATGGTAACGTTATTGCGAAGTTCCAACCACTAATGACTGAAGTTATATCAGAGGTTAGTTCTTATCAAATGATTGATATGCTACGTGCCGTTGTACAAGGAGGTACCGCCAGCCGATTGCGTTCTGCGTACAATATTAACATCGACATGGGAGGTAAAACAGGTACAACTAACAACAACGCAGATGGCTGGTTTATGGCTGTAACGCCTAACCTCGTTAGCGGTTGTTGGGTTGGTGGCGAAGATAGAGACATCCACTTCGATAATACCAGCATGGGACAAGGTGCTTCTATGGCGCTTCCTGTATGGGCATACTTCATGCAGAGTGTATATGCCGATAAGCGTCTTGGGTATCGAAAGGATGCTAAGTTTGCTATTCCTGCTAAGTTCGATCCATGTAAGGTAGCCGATACCATCAACGTAAATGGTATTCAGGAAGAGTACTTCTAAGGCTCTGAATGACGGGGAGTAACACGCATTATAAGGACAAACGAGGGGATTGTTCTTACAATTAAATAATTGTTTTGCTCACAATCAGGTGCGCTCTCCTACAGAGGTAAACATATTCTAGTGGGAAAAGTTGGACACCTAGAATTGAAGGAAACGCCTTTCTCTATTTGAGAAGGGCGTTTCTTTGATATAAAGAGAGCCTTTCTTGCCATCAAAGAAACGCCTTCGTTAAAACTTAACAAACGTTCCCCTTTCCTCACATAGCATTATTCTAGCCCTCCAGTCAGTCTCTGTAAAGGTAAAGAATGTCCGACAGATGTCAATTAGAATACAATCTTTTGATTTCTACAATATGTCTTCCTTATTTAAATGGAGTAAGCTAGAATAAGAAGAGAAGAGTTTTTTGTCACCATGTAAAATATAGTATATGGATTGTAATGCAGTGATTCTTTAAACGTGATAAGGCATAATCTCCAAGCAAATTAACCATAAAATCAGGTTCAGAATTATGCTTCGAGAGTTTGATGAAAAGTTTGTTTCTATAGGAAATAAGCGTTAATTAGAAAGGATATTAGCAATAGAATGTGTTATATAAAACTATATTTTAGATTTTTTCCAATATCCTTGTTCGCTAGTTCTGATAATTTTATTACCTTTGCGCACGTGTTAAGAGGATATTAAGAGACGATGAGAAAGATTGTTTCTGATGTATTACCTCATACTTAAATAATATTTAATAAAAGAGAAGAAAGTGGATTCTGCCTATAATAAACTTATCGCTTTGGGCATTCGCCCATCTATCCAACGCGTTGCAATCATGAAGTATTTGCAAGCTCATCACACCCATCCTACAGTAGAGGATGTGTATTTGGCGTTGAAGAAGCAGCTCCCAACAGTAAGTCGCACGACGGTTTATAATACTCTTCGTATGCTTTCCGAACATCACGCTGCATCGATGATTACCATCGATGAACATCGTGTTTGTTATGATGGAGTTACCGAGCCTCATGCTCACTTCTTCTGCAAACGTTGCGAAAAGGTATACGACTTTGAAGCAATGGAAATGCCTCGTTATACGGGTGAGATTGGCAAAGGCTTCCGAATTGACGATACTCAATTATATTATAAAGGTATCTGCCCTACATGCCTAAAGGCAATGGAGGAGGATAAAAAACTTAGCTAATTGGGGCTAAAACTAATACTTATCAAGGCTTTGATAAGGCTTCCCTATTATTGTAAGAATACCTTATTAAAGTCTTGATAGATTTTTATTCTCTTTTAAATTAAAGCGTTTACGCTCTAAAACAAACCATATTACAGATTTAACAGACTTGCTCAACCACTATTCTTAGTAGTGTTCTCCACTCTTTGTCATTGATTAGGAGTTTAGAAAAGACGAAGAGAAGCTCAAGAATTAATCAAGTGGTAACATTTTAGTTAGTCCTTACTACCAACGAGGGAACAAATATGTATAGTCTAAGAGAACCCCTCATCATCTGATACCTACCATTAATGATTTTTATGCAATTTATAAACTAAAATTGATCTAACCACTTGATATTACGTTTTTTTGCCTATCTTTGTCCATTGTAAGTTAATAATGTCATGTTGGTATAACCATTTACCAACATATTCACTAAATGTTTTATATAATTAAAGAATTGCCAATTATGGACAAAGCATGGAGAGGATTTACTGGTACAAAGTGGCTCGATGAAGTCAATGTGCGTCAATTTATCCAAGACAATTACGATAGTTATGATGGTGATGCTTCATTCCTTGAAGAACCAACAGCTGCAACTAATAAACTCTGGGGCATGCTTAAAGAACTTCAAAAGCAGGAACGCGCTAAGGGAGGAGTATTAGATATGGAGACGGAGGTCGTATCTAGTATGACAGCTTACGGTCCCGGATATATCGGTGAAGGGACAAAGGAAATGGAGAAAATTGTAGGTTTGCAGACAGACAAGCCTCTGAAACGTGCTTTCATGCCTTATGGTGGTATCAAGATGGCAGAACAAGCATGTACAACCTATGGTTATGAACCATCGAAGAAACTGCATGAAATCTTCACAAAATACTGTAAGACGCACAATGACGGGGTCTTTGATGCTTATACAGATGAGATGAAACTCGTCAGACATAACCATATCCTTACTGGGCTTCCAGATACTTATGGACGTGGACGTATCGTTGGTGACTATCGCCGTGTGGCGCTTTATGGCGTTGATTTCCTCATCAATGAGAAAGCAAAAGACCTACGAAATTGTGGCGACGGAACGATGACTGAGAATGTTATTCGCCTACGTGAAGAAATCTCTATGCAAATGAAAGCATTGAAGGAGATGAAAGAGATGGCTGCAATCTATGGTTATGATATTTCAAAGCCAGCAACCAATGCACATGAAGCAGTACAGTGGCTTTACTTTGGATATCTAGCTGCTATAAAGACACAGAATGGTGCTGCCATGTCAGTAGGGCGTATCTCAACCTTCCTCGACATCTATATTCAACGTGATCTCAACGAAGGTACACTTACAGAAAAGGACGCACAGGAACTTATCGACCACTTAGTTATGAAGTTCCGCATGGTGAAATTCGCACGTATACCATCATATAATCAACTCTTCTCAGGCGATCCAGTATGGGCAACGTTAGAGGTTGCTGGAATGGGAATGGATGGTCGATCCATGGTTACGAAGAATGATTTTCGTTTCCTCCATACGCTTGAGAATATGGGACCATCGCCCGAACCAAACCTTACAGTATTGTATAGTTCGCGTCTTCCAAAGCACTTTAAAGACTATGCCGCAAAGATATCCATATCAACAAGCTCTATCCAATACGAGAATGATGATGTAATGCGTCCAATCTGGGGAGACGACTATTCAATCTGTTGTTGCGTCTCTGCGACACAGACGGGAAAGGAGATGCAATTCTTTGGAGCACGTGCAAACCTTGCTAAATGTCTGACTTATGCTATCAGCGGAGGTGTTGATAGTAAGACAAGAGAGCAGTGTGGACCTGCTTACCGACCAATAGAAGGGGACGTAGTAACCTATGATGAGTTCATGCCTCGCTT
Organism: Prevotella sp. 20925_1_30; assembly: GCF_041433025.1. Taxonomy (NCBI): domain Bacteria; kingdom Pseudomonadati; phylum Bacteroidota; class Bacteroidia; order Bacteroidales; family Prevotellaceae; genus Prevotella; species Prevotella sp. 20925_1_30. The sequence continues at coordinate 26,633 of NZ_JAPWAR010000004.1, forward strand.
CATGGATATGATGGAATGGCTAGCTGGTGTTTATGTAAATACACTGAACTTGATTCATTATATGCATGACAAATATTTCTATGAGGCGGCAGAACTTGCACTTATTGATACTGACGTGCGTCGTACTTTCGCAACAGGTATTGCAGGTTTTAGCCATGTGGTAGATTCTATTTCAGCTATCAAGTATGCTAAAGTTAACATCATACGTGATGAAACAGGATTCCCTATAGAGTTCAAAACAGAGGGTGACTTCCCACGTTATGGTAATGATGATGACCGTGCAGATGATATCGCTGTATGGTTGTTAAAGACCTTCATGAACATGATACGAAAGCACCACACCTATCGTAATTCAGAGCCTACAACAAGTATTCTTACCATCACTTCGAACGTTGTATATGGTAAATTTACTGGGAATATGCCTGATGGTCGTCCTGCAGGTGCGCCACTTGCTCCTGGTGCTAATCCATCTTATGGAGCAGAGCAAAATGGCTTGTTAGCATCATTGAACTCAACTGCTAAGCTCCCATATGAGTATGCGCTCGATGGAATCTCAAACACTCAGACCATCAGCCCAGATGCTCTTGGACACAACGAAGAGGAACGTATCAGCACACTCGTTGGTGTTATGGATGGCTACTTCGACCGTGGTGCACACCATTTAAACGTTAATGTATTTGGTGTTGACAAACTGATTGACTGTATGGAACATCCAGAAAAGGAAGAGTATGCTAACTTCACCATTCGTGTAAGTGGTTACGCAGTGAAGTTTATAGACCTCACACGCGAACAGCAGATGGATGTTATTGCTCGTCGGGCACATGGATCAATGTAAAATGGATAGTTTGCAGACAGATATCTCACATTTATCAGCTCCCGAGACAATGCTTCGGATACATTCTGTAGAGTCGTTCGGATCGGTTGACGGACCTGGTATTCGCTTTGTAATATTCCTTAAAGGATGTGCAATGAGGTGTCAGTACTGTCACAATCCAGATACTTGGGATAGGGCGGGGGGTAACCTCCGCTCTGTTGATGAGGTTCTTGCACAAGCACTAAGATACCGAAGTTATTGGGGAGAGAAGGGTGGTATCACTGTTAGTGGTGGTGAAGCCTTGTTACAAATACGCTCACTTACAGAGTTATTCCGCAAAGCTAAGGCGTTAGGAATCAGTACTTGTCTTGATACATCAGCACAACCATTCAGTCGGGAGACAGCTAATTTCTCTGCTTTTGAGGAATTAATGAACTATACTGATTTAATACTTCTAGACATAAAGCACATTGACAGCAATGCACATAAGCAACTTACAGGTTGGAAGAATGAGAATATTCTAGACTGCGCACGTTATCTTTCTGATATTAAAAAGCCTGTTTGGATAAGACATGTGCTAGTTCCTGGAATCAATGATGACGATGATTCCTTACATAAACTTCGTAATTTCCTTGATTCATTAGGTAATATCGAACGTGTAGAAGTGCTACCATATCATGATTTGGGCGTATATAAATGGGAACAGCTGGGCTTACCTTACACATTATCAGAGGTTAAACCACCTACAGAAGAGAATATACTCCATGCGCGTAAGATATTAACAGAATGAAAAAAGCCTATACTTTTAAGTGTTCTACGGCTTATCTTAACTTCTTAGACATCCTCCCGTCTGGCGTAATTCTTAGTTCGACAACATACGTAGTAGAGGCATCTGGGATTCCAATAAGGGCATCATAATAAAGAGCCTTTGCATCAGCACGTGTGAAGTAGAGCTTACGAAGGATACTCTTATTGAGGAAGTCTTTTGTTATTAAGGGCTGGAACTCCTGCTTACGGAAGTCATGTGCAAAGACAGGAGTACCATGGTTGAAGAGACGCAAGGATGCAACATTGTCCAAATACATGTTATCAACCTCTACACCATCGCCGTTATAAGTTGATTTTATTACCTTATCTGATGTTGTTTGCACATGTATTTTGCTTTCAAAATAGCCTAAATCAGTACGGATCGTTGTATCTTGTGTTTGCTCATCGAAGGTGTTCATCGCATAAACATGATACCCGAAAGAAGGGTATAACGCCTTATCTGTACTCTTCACTAGCTTTACCTCTTCACCATTCTGGTTGATAAACTTCAATACATGAGGTGCTTGTTTATCTATCTTATAGCCATTTACGTTCTGACCTTGTAGGTAGAGCGTATCTTGATAAACCCAAAATCGCACAGGCATACTAGCCGAGTCTGGATAGAAAATACTATCACCTTTGACCAACACAGCAGGATCTCCACTGTCACCATTTATCCATAAGCCCTGCAACATCTCCTTTGCTTGTTTGTCCTCATGCGTTTTCTGATAGTCAGCACTTCGGCCTCTACAAGCAGAGAAGATTAGTAACGAGGCAAACACAACACATGCGATTATCGTTTGTTTCATCTCTTGTTTTCTAGATTGAGAGGCGTTTATTCAAATTTCTCAGCATCTTCCCATGCTAATGACTTAGCATCATCTTTCTCAGAAAGTAGAACATCCTTTGCTTCAACAGGCCATTTAATATCAACGAACTCATCATTCCAGCGAATACTAGCTTCGCTTTGTGGGGCATAAACATTATCCACCTTATATGTAAAGATAGCTTCTTCTGATAATACAAGGAAGCCATGTGCGAAGCCACGAGGGATGAAGAACTGACGCTTATTATCCTCAGATAACTCTACTAAAACATACTTTCCGAAAGTAGGAGAGCTCTTGCGGAGATCGACAGCAACATCAATTACCTTCCCCTTGATGACTCTTACCAATTTAGCTTGTGAGTTCTCACCCTTCTGGTAATGCAATCCTCTTAACACTCCAAAGCTAGATTTAGACTCATTATCTTGTATGAAATCCACGTGATAACCGATATGTTCATCAAATTCTGCCTGTTTGAATGCTTCAAAAAAATATCCTCTTTGATCGTTAAAAACCTTTGGTTCAATCACCCATACACCCTCAATGTCAGTCTTTATATATTCCATTTCTTTCTTTGTTATATGTTCTAAGCAATTAAAGATACTTATCTTTCGCAAAGATAAAGATAATTATTGATAAGGAGAAGAATTACTAACTTTTTCCGCTATGATGGTATATTTTAATTGAAGAGACTTGCCACTTTAGAATAAAATAGCTAATTTTGCAAACGTGACAAAACTCGACCGACATATAGAAATACTTCTCTTGGAGAATGATTGTGTTATTGTTCCAGGGCTAGGTGGCTTTGTTGCTCATCATGTATCAGCTAGATACGATGGGCAAGACGGCTTATTTCTGCCGCCATATCGCACCCTTGGCTTCAATGCACAGCTCACTATGAATGACTCTTTGTTGGCTCAGTCGTATGTAGATGCGTATGATATGAGTTATCCCGAGGCTCTTCGTCAGATAGAGAATGAAGTCAATGAGATTTATCACACGCTAGAGAATGAAGGCTTTGTAGAGCTTTCCGATCTTGGGAAACTAGCTACTAATAGTGAAGGGAAACTAGAGTTCGAGCCTTATGAAAGCGGTATCTTGACTCCAATGTATTATGGTTTAAGTAGTTTTGAAGCATCACAAATTATGGAGTTAGGTGATAATAATCATGCAGACCTAGCTATTTCGGATGCACAAGAACGTAAGTCTAAGCTTATATACATTGATAATTCGGATAAAGAAAATAAACGTTTGAGTATTAGTTTGCATGCTGTTCGTAGTGTTGCAGCTGCCGCTGTATTCCTAACGGCAGTATTCTTAGTTGCCTTCCCAAGCTCCACGAAGAATGGAATGTCCGAACGCCAGATTAAGAGTGGGGTACTTTATAATCTTTTCGACTCTAGTGATACTTCTAAAACATCCGTACATTTCAAACCGCTCCGAGCTATTGCTACAACTGATAATACCCCCACTAAGGATATAACAGATACTCCTTCACACTACTGGGCGATTGTAGTTGCAAGTCACGTAACCGAGCTGAATGCACGTACTTATGTACAACGTATGCAGAAAAAAGGGCTTGAAGATGCTCGTGTCTATGAAGGAATTGAGAGCCTCAAGGTGCTTTATGGCTATTATGCAAGTCAACACGAGGCACGCAAGCAACTAAACGCAATGAGCGGAATGACCTTCTTTAAGAATGCTTGGATTATAGAGATTGATAAGTAATAATCCGTCTTTAACTATTCAAGTGAAATCCTCTTATATCCTTATTATATATGAAACGTGTAAGATGTCCTAAGTGTGATAACTTTATCACATTCGATGAGACAAAGTATAAATCAGGGCAACGTCTAGTCTTTCAATGCCCTCAATGTGGTAAAGAGTTTGGTATTAGAATAGGCGTTTCGAAGTTACGTAAGACGCAGAAAGAGGAGAATAACCAACCAACTGATGATGAACAACAGAGCGAATATGGCTCTTTACATGTCATTGAAAACGTTTTCCACTTTCGACAAGTGATCCCTTTACAGATGGGAGAGAACGTTATTGGGCGTTATATGAAGGGCAATCCAATTAATTGTCCGATAGAGACTGTTGATCCAAGTGTCGATATGACGCATTGTGTCATTACTGTTAAGCGTGACAAGAAAGGGCAGTTACAATATGTTCTTCGTGATGGTCCGTCATATACGGGTACGTTCGTTGACAACGTGATACTCGGTGATCGTGAGCGTAGAGTGATAGAGGATGGAACGCTATTTACCATCGGTGCAACAAGTATTATCCTACATGCTGGGGAAGAAGAGTAGGTTTTCATGATATAGGACTATCATTTGATAGTCCTATATTATTTGTTCCGTATGCCTCATTTAATTGACCCGTACGCCTCACTTAATTGACACATACGCCTCACTTAATTGACACATATGCCTCACTTAATTGACACGTATGCCTCACTCATTCGTTCCATACACCTTATTTATTTGTTCCAAAAACGGGAGGTAATGTCTTCGAAGCTGTTATCTGGGTGTCTACGCAACATACGTTGATTGGTTTTTGGTGAATTAAGTGCGCCAAGATGACGCAGATAAGGTCCCACCTTTATATAATCAAAATACTCCATGTGTATGTCTGGAGATATAGCTGTACGCCCCGTATACCAGCCTATTTTAAGGTTAGGGTAGTGCTGCTTTACATACAATGCAAGATTATCTATAGCCGAGGGATCAGCATCTCCCCCCATAAAACCTATACATGTAATCGGCTCACCAACCCCCTCTATAAGAGTAGTTAGTGAGTCGATTGTTAATTCTTCACCCTTATTTGCCCATAAGAAGCTACTATGGCATCCCGGGCAACGGCATGGGCAGCCCGTGATGTTGATAGCTAGTGTTACTTCATCTGGGTACTCTTGGAATACGATGTCTGTGTTACAGTATCGGAGCATGTGTCTGTGTGAATGTAATAACGGCGGTGTGCTTCCTCTTGACGAGGTACAGAGAAGTTGCTAACTCGCTTCATGTATCCTATAATACGTGTGAGATAGTCAACGTTCTTAGAGTGGCAATGAGGGCACTCATGCAAGTATCTCTTGTCAATGTAACCACAATCATTACAGATAGTATTCGGTATGTTAAATGTGAAGTAGTTACATCCTTCTTGTGCCGCAACACGTAGAAGTTGTCGATACTGCGGTTCGGAGAGATGTTCCTCAAGGTTCATGTGAAGTGCAGAACCGCCTGTTAGATGTTCAATATACGGCTTCCCATGCAGTTTGAACTTATCGAGAATCGTGAGAGAATTGTCTTCTACACGATAGAAATAGCTATTGTAACAGTCACGTGGCACAAAGTATCCATCTTCCTTATCCCATTTAGCATGCTTAACACCCACATTCTCTGCAGGAATCATCTCACAATTAAACATTGCCTCCTTAGTTCTAAATGCCTTATTCTGCGTCTCGATCAATCCTAACACACCTTGTACGAACTTCTTGTAATCGTCATTAGGATTGATATCAAGCCCCATGAACTCCGCAGCCTCTACTAGTCCGTTGATACCAATAGTGAGATATTGACGATCAATGTTGATATATCCAGCATCAAAAAGCGGCAACATGTGGTTGTGCAAGAGCTCTTTAAGATTCTCATTGTAGGCTAATTGCACCTTATGGCACAACTTTATGATGTGAGTTAGGTATTCCTTATAATCCAAGTCATGGTTTACAGCGTACTGGATGCAGCGGTTTAAGTTGATGGTAAGCACACTCTTTGATCCAGTTGACACTCCACCAGCTCCCAAAGTATATGAGAAACCATTGTCTTGTATCTCATTTCTCAATCGACAACACGAACTCAACGAGTCAGCGTTATCGCTCATATAGGTAAAGAAGCTATGCCCTTGCGCATACATCTGTGCCGCAAAGTCTCCCCACTCATGGTCTTTACAATCGCCATTTTCGGCTAGTAACGCCATAGTCTCTACTGGGAACGTGAGGACAGTCTTAAGTCTTTCTTCGTTAAACCACGTCATGAAGCGTTTTTGCAACCATGATAAACTTTCCCAATCGGGCTGTGATCCATCTGGAAAATAGAAGTTCCCGAAGAGCGATTCGAAGTAGGGACGATCATAGTAAGATATGTTCCAGAACACAGCCTGGTAGTTCCTTGCTCCCGTGGGTTGGTTTAGTGAGTAGACAATCTGCTCGAAGTCGTCCGTAATTATCTTATCTATTGTACGTCGTTTAACGCTGAGGTCGACCACTTCATCCGCTCTCTTCCAATAGTCCTTACCATATTCTTTCTGAATAAAGTAGTTCATGTACATCAGAAACTCTGGTGTGGCGCAAGCTCCGGCAAGCATAGAAGAGACCATGAAGACCATATTTATAAAGCCACCACAGAAACTCTTCAGATTCGTTGGAGCTGTAGAATTACCACCAATAGATGTAGTTCCACCAATTAACCATGGGTACATCGTGATGGAAGCACAATAGTTTGCGAGGTTCGTCTCGTCATTCTTATATATAAAGTGGTGTGTCAAGAGGTCGATGTATTCGTCAGCAAGTGGCTTACCATACATCTTTTTGATTCGTTCCACGAGTAGACGACGATTCAAACGGATAAATCCTTGCTTTGGTAACTCGCCTATCAACGTTGCAATGTTCTTATGTTCTACATTCGCATTAGCGTCGAACTTCGATCCAGTAGCAGCGTTCTTTGCTTCGCAGTAATCAGAGAGAAACTTCATCTTTTCGAGTGTTTCACGGTCTTCTGTGTGCTGTTGGCGATAGACAATGAAGCTCTTTGCAACCTTATAGTAGCCTTCCTTCATCAAAGCAAACTCTACTTGGTTCTGGATATCCTCCACTTTTATATCGTTGTGAATGTCTAAGTCCGATAGGATACGCGATACAATGCCTATATCCGTTGGTTCGTTCACACTTTGGAAAGCCTTAACTATGGCGTTCATTATCTTGTCAAGGGAGAAAGGCACTTTATCTCCATTGCGCTTAGTGATGGTGAAGTTCTTCATTTCTTTTATATAGTTATTTTGTTTTTAGACAACTTTTTCAATTTGTATCTTAGGCTCTTTAACTGGTTTATAAGTAGGGTTTTTATTGCATATATCGCTTATAACCAGTGCAATAGCTTATTTCTTTCGTCGCTAAATGCTACTACTTTTATTGTTAGTTTTGGACAACTTTCTTTCTAAATGAGCGTCAGAAGTTTTCCAATTTGTGCAACTCTACGATTGCAAAGATAGCCAAAAGTATTCTTAAAAACAAACTTTTAGCTGTTTAAAAATGCTTATTTTTTGTGCAATTTTGTGCTCCTTTTTATGCAAATATCAGTGCTATAAATGATTAAGAAGAACTAGTTGTAGTTGTGCTTTATAGTTCTCTCTTTTGCGATATACTATCAGAACAAAAGCTTCTGTTCTATCTCTTGAATAAGTCTCAGTTCTCTCTTACAAATGTCTTGAGGCTGCTCTATTTTATATATAATAAGGTGGAAGAACCCAGATAAGGTTTTTTAACTAATGAAGAAGCACTTACTTCGTTATTTTTATTTAATTTTGTTGATGTTTATTAATAGTGATATAGCCACCTAACAGTGTCATTTTTAAATCAAGATCACTATTCTTAGCATTATAGGAGATTATGAAACAGCGTTTTACACACTATATCATTCTCTCACAAAGGAATCTTTATGAATAACTAAATGAATGTTTTTTATACATCTTTTTAATACTATTATGAACGTAAAAGTAAGTTTTTTATTGGCTACTCTGCTGACAGCTCCATTGTTGGCAAGCCCTGTGAACGCAAGTCCAACAAGTTCTTATCAGATTAACAAAGGCACTAGTGTGCGTCAGCGATTGGCTCAAATACGTGCAATGATGAATCGCGGGAACTATACCGCAGCAAAGGCAGCATTGAAAAAGATGATGAGTGGGAACTTAAACAGTCAATTAGCACGTGACATGTATGCCGAGTGTGAGACAGCCATCGAACAACAACAAGAAGCAATAAAACTCGAGTTTGACGAGGCGTGCGAGAGCGAGTCTAAGTGGGAATTAGAGTCTTTTATTCGTAAATACCCTAATAGCCAATATACCCAAGAAGCAAGGGAACAACTTGCAGACTTGGTTCTTTGGCAGCAAGCAACTACATTGAACACCATCGAGGCTTACCAACGTTACCTTAGTAAAACCTCTGTCTTCGCTTACACACAAGCGGCAAACACCAAGATTAAAGAGCTAAAGGAGGAGGAAACACGCAAGCAGATGGAACAAGATTGGAGGCTTATCAAAGATGCTGGAGATGAGTCGGCTTTAAGTGAATTTATGAAGAAGTATCCACAAACCAACTATCTCGACCAGATCAAGAAACGATTGAATATTCTTCGTGGTATACGTTGTTATAAACAAGGCGACACCTCTTCTGCTTATTCCTATTTGTCGGCAGCAAACGAGCAAGAGCCTCTTACGGGCGAAGCTGCTACTTATTTAAAAGAGTTGCAAGCTGAACGTGATTATGAAGAAATCGCAGAGAGCAATGATATTGACCGTGTGAAATATTATCTCAATGCGCTTTCAACCTCAAGTCCTTACTATAACAAGGCTTGTAACCTATATGCCATTCTTTTAGCAAAGCAGCTCTCGTCTTCATCAGTAGATTATGACTATCAGTTGGCACTATCCTATGTAAAGGATGAAGCAACACGTACGGTAGTCACAAGCTATATAAATGTCGCAAAGGTGCAGAGGTCTACTTATGTGCATAGAAGAAAGGTTCTTGACCGTAAACAATGGTGGCGTACAAACCTGCAAGTGGGTATTGAAGGCGATTTCGAGACCAATCTTAGTGATAACATTGGCTCAGATATGTTCTATTCTGGCGGTTTGATGATTCGTTTCGGTAGTTATCAACAAGTTGTGAGCATGACTGCTGGTGCAAAGTTCAGGGTTTTTATGGTGAATCCAAACCTCGGTGGAACCAATAGACATGGTGAGGATGAGCGTTGGAATGTGCTGGGCTATGCTGTTGGAGTACCTGTGAATGTTCGTTTCAATGTAGCTCGTCTGTCTACACGAAGTCGTTTCTTTATTGGTGGAGGTATCGAGTTCGGTGTAACAACGATTGAGAAAGAGAAAAACAAGGGGGTTATGAACAAGTCATACATGGCTTATTACCCACAGATCGGTGTACTTTCTCCCAACTTTGAAATGACTCTTTATTGGAAGACTTATGCACCTGCACCATTCTCAAAGAACATTACTTCAAGAGGAAATATTTATGATTGTAAGAGTATGATAGGTGCTTCTATGTCTATTTTCTTCTAATTTACAAAGCGGGAAGCTACATTTTTTTCAAATTTAAGAAAGGCTTTCCTCATCATAAGGAGAGCCTTTCTTTGATACAAAGGGAGGCTCTCTTCCTATTAAAGAAACGCCCTCTTTCAATTAAAGAGAGGCTCTTCTCATAAAGGAAAGAGATTCTTTTGCTTTTTAAGTAATATTTATTTTCATTATGACCCACTGCCTTTAGAGGATAAATAAAAGGCGTTCTTCCTTGTAATAACACGTTTTTAATCCTCCTTCTAATAAGAAATCATAGTGGAGTAAGCGAATTATAGCAATAGAAATGATACCTTGATTAAAAAAAAGTTACTATTCGTTAGTCATTTAATAAATATTATACTTATATTTGCAAACATGTATAACCTGTAGTTAAAAACCTCTTTAAGAGTACTAATAACTACCAACTATTTATTTAGATACCATTTTTGAGCTTGTTCTGGACACCAGTTTCAAGCCATGAAAAGATTATAATCAACCTGAATAATTACATTTATGAAACTAAGAACGTGGATGTTTATCCTGTTTCTGTTCGCTGGACTAGGTTCCGCCTTAGCCCAGTCTATAACAGTCAAAGGTAACATTGTAGATGAGAATGGGGAAGCTTTACCAGGCGTAAGTATTATCCCTAAGTCAGCACCTAAGTCGGGTATTGTGTCGGACATAGATGGTTCGTTCACCCTAAACGCGCGTAGTGGAGAGAAGTTAACATTCAGTTTTGTTGGCTACAACAGCGTTGAACGCATTGCAGCTCCGCAAATGAATGTCAAGATGGAACCCACTGAACAGATGATGAATGACGTTGTTGTCGTTGGTTACATGGAACGGAAGGTGGCAAACACATCGGCTTCTGTCATCAAAGTTGGTGCTAAAGACCTTGAGATGAAACCCGTTGCTAACCCCTTGGATGCCGTGCAAGGTAAGGTGAGCGGACTACAAGTCTTCTCCTCTTCTGGTGAGCCTTCTGCACGCTTATCGATGGCACTTCACGGGCAAGGGTCGCTTGGCGCAGGTACGGGTTTATTGGTTATCATGGATGGAATGCAGGTCAGTATGGCTGTATTACAAGCGATGAATCCCAATGATATTGAGAGTGTTCAGTTCCTAAAGGATGCAGCTGCAACCTCTATTTATGGTGCTCGTGCTGCTAATGGTGTTATGTATGTTACCACGAAGCGAGGGCGCACGGAGACTCGTCCTAGTATAAATGTTCGTGCGCAATATGCTGTTTCTTCACTTGCTAATACTGATTACTTCGACCAGTTGATGTCGGGTCCTGAATTACTAAGATACTATGAGGAAACAGGGATATATACGCCCCAAGAGGTTGCTACCTTTAAAGAGAAATACTTTAAAGAAACCGACTTTCAATGGTATAAATACATCTATCAGTCAGCACCAATGTACACAGCTGATGTCTCTGTATCTGGTGGTAACACAGGTGTAAGATACTATCTTTCAGGTGGAGCACTTAGTCAGGATGGTCTGAGAATGGGCTCTAGTTATAATAAAGTATTCGGTCGTATCAACCTCGATGCGAAGTTAAATGATTGGGTAAGAGCCAATATCAACACCCAAGTATCATATGACGCTACACGTGTATCTCCCTTTGGTAACAACAATGCAGTGGGTGGTGGACTAGCAGCAATGAATGCTCCTTTCGCCTCACCTTACGCCCCTAATACAGGCAAAGAACTAGTGCGTGTACCTTTATTAGACATTGCCACGCCTTCACATGTTATTGAAACGAACCCTGCGAAGACAAATAATTTCATCTTATCTACCAATGGTAATCTCACCATTACACCTCTTAAAAACCTTACCTTACGCTCTTTAATAGGTCTGGAACTCGATTATGGCAATAGTCGTTCACGCACTCTTCCTAGCTATTATCGTGCTTATGGCAATGGAAGTTCCGAACGTTCGTTCTCGATGGCATCGAATATTACCATCACAAATACGGCTTCATATAACATGACCTTTGGTGATCATCATCTGACAACACTGCTCGGACATGAATACACCAACTATAAAGATGATGGTTTCTCGGCTGAAGGTTCGGGCATATTAGACGATCGACTCTATTTACTTAACAATGCAACTAAGAATAAGAACATCGGTGAGGACACGAATGGATACGCTTTCTTGTCATTCTTCACACAGTTGTCTTATGACTTCTCAGAGCGTTACTTCGTTGATCTTGTCCTACGTAACGATGCTTCTTCACGCTTTGGAAAGAATAAGAGAAATGGACTTTTCTGGTCATTGGGACTATTATGGAAAGCTAAGAAAGAGAAGTTCTTACAAGACATAGCATGGTTAAATGATTTGGATGTAAAGGCTAGCTATGGTACTCAAGGTAACTCTTCTATCCCTCCATATAGCACTTCAGCTTATGCAGGAAAGGTCGGTCAAAAGATGGGGGACATGAGTTTAGGCTTCATAAGTCTGGGTAATCCCGACCTTGGATGGGAGCATCAAAGCAAGTTCACTGTAGGTGTGAAGACTCGTATTCTCAATCGTTTAGACTTGAATGTGGAGTATTATAATCGTGTAACAAGCGATATGCTCTTTGAAGTTCCTCTACCTTATACATCTGGCTTAACGGTGGGTAGTGCTGGTTATCCTACTCGTTATGAGAATGCAGGACGCTATCTAAACCAGGGTATCGACCTCCAGTTGAATGTAGACATCCTACGTGGACGCGACTGGGGAGTATCTGCTAATGCGAACCTCAACTATAATAAGGATAAAGTTCTCGAACTCTTCGAGGGTAGGCAATCATGGCAAGAACCAGGCGGACAGCTCTCTTACGTTGTTGGAAAACCTGTTCAATTCGTCTTACCATTATATAAAGGTGTGAATCCTGATACTGGTGTGCCTGAATGGTATCGCCCTGGAGCAGACAAAAACAAGCCTCATCGTGATGATAAAGATGTGGTCAACGAGTGGTCAAGTTCGCTGAGTCAGAACACGGGAGTTGATGCTTACACTCCATTCACTGGTGGTTGGGGTATCTCGGCATACTGGAAAGGCTTCTATCTAAACGCTGATTTCTTCTTTGCAATAGGCAAACATATGATATCAATGGATAAGCAGTTCTATGAGAATGATTACTTTGTTCGTGACAAGAAAGATAACTTCAATGGCTCAAGGAGGCTTTTCGATTATTGGAAACAACCTGGAGATAAGACAGAATTCCCATCTCTTGCATGGGTTCGTGACCCTTCTCACCAGAGCACTTATTTAGACTCGAAGATGCTGGAAAACGCTTCTTTCATGCGCTTAAAGAACTTCACTCTGGGCTATGAGTTACCTCGCAGAATGCTTGGACAGCAAAAGGTTATACGTTCAGCAAAGGTGTTCTTCACAGGTCGTAACCTATTAACATTTACGAAGTTCCGTGGTATTGACCCAGAAGTAAACCGTAACGTCTCTTATGGAGTGAACCCTAATACTAAACAGATGAGCGTTGGCGTGGAACTAGGTCTTTAATAATTATACAACTAATGGATATCTATATGAAAACAACAAAGATATTATTCTGGGCATGCGCACTCTTGTTTACACTGCAAGCATGCGACTTGGATCGTGATCCTGCTAACTACATAGACTATGAAAAGTCGTATCGTAACATGCAGGATGCCAAGAAGTGGGATAATGGAATATACTCAACTTTACGTGGAAAGTTCGGTGGTGCGTATGTTATTCCACAAGAGGCTCAAGCAGACATGCTTAATGCACACGCCGCTTTCGGCAACCTTTATGGTGAGTTCCATGGGTGGACTATTAAGCCAGAAAGTGCCGTTTTGCAGGAGTTATACCACTCTTATTATGCAGCACTCATCGATGCAAACGTTGTCTTGAAACTGTTACCAAAAATGGAGGTGAGCAGTGATGAACAAGTACAAAGGAATCATTTTCTTGGTGATGCCTACTTTGCTCGTGCCTTTTATCACTTCAATTTAGTCTTACGTTGGGGCATGATTTATGATAAGAATACGGCTGACAAGGATCTTGGAGTTGTACTCGCAACAGAGCCTGGATCGATTGATAAACCGAAAAGAGCTACTAATGCAGATACCTATAAGCACATTCTTGCAGATTTAGGGAAAGCTGATTCACTATTAAAAGATGTACCAGTAAAGCCCGGGAATACTGAGATTAATGCTGATGCAGTAAAGGCTCTGAGAGCAAGAGTATACCTTTATATGGGAGACATGGCAAAGGCTTATAACGAAGCTAAGCAACTGATTGACCATGGGACATATCCTCTCATTGAGCCTTATTATGGTAGATTAGATGCGAACAATAGGGTAGATGCACGTGAAGATGCCTTTGCGCAGATGTGGTTCTACGATGATGGGAAAGAACAAATATGGCAACCTTTTGTAGACAAGGAGAATGAAATCGCAACAACAACAGGTTTCTACGGGGCTGACTTATCTACTGCCACCTATTGGGATAATCAACATGATGCAAGTAAGATAGGCGATTATAACAAGCCTGCATATGTACCAACTAGAGAAGTTATCAACGATTTATTCTCTGGTGAGAACGACCATCGTGCACAGGTTCTATTCGAGTATGTCCATACGACAGTCAATGATATGAATGTCTCAACTCAGCTCTATGTCATATCAAAGTTCAAAGGTAATCCTAACTACGCAACACTCAATAGCACGCATTGGGGTGGTTATGTCCCTAATGGGAATCAAGCTCCTAAGCCTTTCCGTATCGCTGAACAATATCTGATTGTAGCTGAAGCTGCATACGACTTAGGCAACATCAATGATGCACAAAACTATCTTAACCTATTGCGTAGATCGCGTGGTTTAGATCCAACAGACCTCACTGGCGATGCTTTATATCAAGAGATAAAGAATGAACGAGCACGTGAGTTGGCTTATGAAGGCTTCCGCCTTTGGGATTTAAGACGATGGAAACAAGGCGTAAAGAAGCGTACTTTCCAGGGAAGAGAGAATTATTACATGGTTCCTTCAGCATTCTATGCAGGTGGATATAAGGTTGATATTCAACCAGACAACTATATGTTCGTATGGCCATTGCCTATGAACGAAACATTAATCAATACTAATCTCTTACCTAATCCAGGATGGGGAGACAAATAGATAATGCTTTATTAAAAACGAAACACTATGTATAAGAGATTTAAAATATGGATGGGCTTGGCTATAGCTGTACTAGTTGTTGCATGCCAAAAAGATCTTGTATTAGGAGGAACTGACCACATTGTCTTAGGTGAATCGACGGCAGTAACGCTTGTGCAAGAGGGTGAAACGAAACTTGTAGACGTCTCTTCTTTAGGTGATGAATGGCAAATTGAGAATGACACACACAATACCTGGCTCACAGCAATTCGAAGAGGAACAACTCTAGAGTTAACCGCTACGGCTAATAATGATGCTGACGAACGTCGTACAGAGGTTACTATTGCAACTCCAACGAGCAAACAGACGATTACAATTACACAATTCGGAACAGAGCCAACAATCGCTGTTGATGGAAGTAATGGTACGCTTATTCTTAATCACGAGGCACATACTGGCGTTGAATTAAAGATTATTTCAAACTCTGATAACTGGACAGTTGAACAATTAGACACAGCCAATAACAACTGGCTTAGTTATGCCGTTGATCTCAAACAACGCAAGTTAACACTCAATCTCACCGCTATCGAACGCAATAGCCCATGGGCACAGACCAGTCGAAGTGAGAAGCTCTTCCTATCTAATGGCAATAGACATTACGAGCTAACTATTATGCAGAATGGCTTTGTTCAGTTCCAGTTACCAGTGTGGGATTTCGATAACTTCGATATCAATAAGGTAATAGCAATGGAGGCAGAAAGGCATAATCTCCGTGATAAAGCATTTGAGATTGACTCGCTCTTACCTTATCATCAGGATCAAAAGAAGGTGTTTACTGTATTTCATTCACCAGGAGAACAGGCTCCACACATCCTCTATCAACAGAAGAACTATGGTACAGATATGTATTGCGCATGGCTTAAAGCACCCAAAGGAAAACTATTCCAACAAGAGTCGTATGAGCCTTGGCTGAAACAAAACAACTTCAAACTAGGTAATAAGCAACGACTTGATACGGAGTCACAATATTATAATGAGGAGATAGACAGAACTCGTTTACTGACAATATACAACTCTGTTGACAATTTCAAGATGGCTGGTGGCATCTTTAGAAGCGCTTGCATGAAGTACTTGGAAACGTCTAATAGTTTAAAACTGAATAGTGATGGAAAGGCTGAGACATTCCCTGTGTTCCCTTCAGATTACCTACATAATAAGGCTTTCAAACTCGATCAAGTAGTTGCATTCGAACGCCAACGTGGTATGAAGCCAGACTATTATAACCAGTTTAACTCAGAGAATGTCACAGCCACAACAGAGGATCCTCTCTGTCGTTACTCACGCTTAATATTTGTGCCAGAGAACGAGAGTTATGAACCAGGAACACTAGCGTATGTTATCTACTTTTTCAACTGGCAAGGTATCACGGAAGAAGATATTGATGCTGGACTAGTGCAAGATAAGGACCTTAGTGGTACAGTGGGATCATGTCAAGTGTTCTATCAGGGAGGTGACGTTTTCTACACTCGTGAGGAACAAGGAACGCCTGGTGTCTACTCATGGTATGAATATTCTCTACCCTTTAGTACACGTCGTGCAATAGAAGATAAGGGCTATAGTCTATTCAGAGAGGCTAGTGGTGGATTCGCAACATTCTATCGCGGCAGTGAGAATCTGATAGACCTTCGCCCACAAGAGAGCCGTACCGTCATCACTTACTACAAGAGTAAGCACTACGTTGACTTAATAAAGAAGAACCTTAACTACTAGATTTTAAGCATGATGAAAAAGTTTAGAAACATATATTTATCGCTTATTAGCGTGGCACTCATCGCTGGACTCTGTACGTCCTGCAATGATGATATGCTCGAGTCAAGCAATCAACAGACAACTACAAAGCCCTCCGATGACAGCTTCCCATGGGAACCAGGCATGGCTTATATCAAGTTGAAAGCAAGCGTATCACCTACTACGCGCGCAGCAACACAGACTGTTTCTCGTGCCACAATACTTGATGATGCAACCGTGAAAGTCGAACAAGTGTTTGACATGACGAATGAGTATGCCAACCTCAAGAGGGCTCGTGGCTTAGATAGATGGTTTGTTGTCAAGTTCGACAAGGGTAAAGATGTAGGCGAGGTAATCAATGAACTTAAGCGTGACCCAGCAATTGAAAAGGTGCACGGAAGTGTTCAGATTGTTCCTTCAGAAGTGACTTATACACCAACCACACGTGCTCCTATCAATCCAAGAAGACTTAGAGACGCTAATGATGGACAAGGACCTCTCTCTTTTAGTGACCCCTATTTAAAGTATCAATGGCATTACACCACAACGATAGAACAATATATGACGTTCCAACCTGGGGCTGATATTGATTTATTCCCTGCTTGGCAGAAAGAAACGGGAGACCCACATGTAGTCGTAGCTGTAATGGATTCGGGTATAGACTTCACACATGAAGACCTTGAAGGAGCGGCATGGGAAGGTAAAGATCCTAAGACTGGTGAGACCATCCATGGGCGTAACTTCTGGGCAGAAGAGACCGGGCAAGACGATCCAAATCATATCATTGCAGGTGCTCATGGTACCCACGTGGCTGGTACCATCGCTGCCCGCAACAACAACGGAATAGGTGTTTGCGGTATTGCTGGTGGTAATGGTGATGCCAACTCGGGCGTTCGCTTGATGAGTTGTGAGATCTATGGACATGATGGAACGACGGAGACTGCAACGACAAAGTACATTGTTAAGGCCTTTGAATTTGCTGCCGAGAATGGTGCATCAGTAATGAACTGCTCGTGGGGATACGCTTTCGACCGCAAGAAGTACCTTAATAATGAGAACTTCCAAAGCATTTTCAAGAGTCAATTCGACCTACTAAAAGATGGCATAGACTACTTTACTGACGTTGCTGGATGCGACAAAGATGGTAAGAAGAAACCCGATGCTTATATGAAAGGTGGACTCATCTTCTTTGCTTCGGGTAATGACTCTCAATATGACATAGATATGATTCCAGCCTCTTATAATCGTGTAGTAGCAGTTGGAGCTATCAATAGTCTCGGTGTGCCAACAGCCTATATGAACAAGGGACCATGGGTAGATGTACTTGCTCCAGGCGGTACTACTGAGACGGGATCTGTCAATCAAGGCGTATTGAGTACAGTGCCTAGTGACTATGAATATGGCATGACTGGACCCTATCCCAATACAGACTTTACGTTGCCATCAGACTCTCATTATGCCTTTGCACAAGGTACTTCTATGGCAACACCACACGTTACAGGCATTGCAGCTCTTGTAGTGTCTAAGTTTGGAAAGACGAATCCTAACTTCACAAATGAGGATCTTCGCCGTCGCATTCTAGGTGCTCTTAAAGACAAGAATCCCTATGAAGTTAAAGCTGATGAGAACCTAGCTGGTAAGATGGGACTCGGTTATATCGATGCCCTCTATGCGCTTTCTGCCCCTGAGACAGAGGCTCCTGAAGCTCCAACTATCACTGTCACCGACTACACCTCACATGCAACAAAGGGTTATTATGATGCTAACATCACATGGAATGTGACGGCTGATAACGATGCTCTAAACGATGAGCACACAGCCTTTGCCTATGACATTCAACTCTTCAAGAAGTCAGACTTGAGCACTCCTGTTCAGTCTTTTACACGTTTCTCTTATAATATGTCTGTCGGAACAGAGATGCAACAAGAGTTTACCGGACTGGAGACTGACATGGAGTATGTCGTTAAGATTGTTGCTCGCGACCGCTTCAACAATCGTTCGCAAGAGGTTTCAACGAACTTTAAAACGCGTCTCAACCATGCTCCTATATTCACAGATATGATCGAGAAGAATCTTCGCTTACTTGATACACAGCCTTACTATCATAAGATATTACCAGTGAAAGATGAGGATGGGCATAGTTGGACATACTCAACAACAGAACTCCCTCAAGGCGTAGAACTAAAGCGTATCGGTGATACTTTCGACTTACTCATTAAGGTGGGGGCGCAGGGTACATATCAATTCGATATCACACTCACTGATCAACTGGGTGGTAAAACAACGCAGACAATTGCTTATGAGGTTATTCCTCATACCACTCCAGAACTAACGAGTCCAATAGGTGACATCTCACTATTCGCAAATGGGGAAGCAATCGAGGTCAATCTTGCTCATGTCTTCACTGCTTCTAGCGGAAAAACAATGCGTTACACGGTAACTTCTAATAATGAACAAGTGGCAAAGGTGGCTGTAGAAGGAACCAAGTTAATCGTTACTCCAGGACAAAAAGGACTTACGAAACTCACCATAACAGCCATTGATGGCAGTAGACGAACAACCACTTCGGCTATCGTCCGAGTGACAGATAAGAATGCACCTGACGTTCATGTCATTTATCCAAATCCTGCACATAGCTACATCAAAGCCCTTATGCGCAGTAATGTCACAAAGGTCAGAGCTATCGTAACATCACTTCATGGACAGAAACTCATTGATCAGTCGATGACACCCGATAGTCGAACACATGAGGTCACATTAGGTATCGACCGCCTTGCACCAGGTACTTATTACCTCTTGCTAACGACAGATCGCCTCACTAGTAAACACGTATTTATAAAGAAATAATCGGTAACTTATGAAGAAGATAACAATAGCTCTTCTCGTCTTGGCTATGGGTTCGACGATGAAGACAGCCGCACAGAGTAGGATTATACCTGTACTCGAGTCTAATCCAAACGCTCGCACGGAAGCAATGGGTAGTACATTGCTTGGCAACACAAGCCAGATGCACATTTATACAAACCCTGCTGCCTTCACTTATGGCGATAAGCAGTTCTCCATTGATGCGTCAATTACAGGACAACCAAAGACAGATGAGGGGCGATTAATGCAATATAACCTCGCAACGGGATACCAATTTAAGAATCATTCGGCACTTATGGCGGGTGTACGTTATATGGGCGGACTAACCATACAACCGATAGCAGCAGTGGGAGAGACGAAAGAAATAAAGCCTTATGACGTGGCTCTCGACCTCGGTTATTCGTTTCCTGTAACAAAGGAGATTGCTGTTTATGCCACTGCTACTTATGCTCGAAGCCATGCTGAAACGAGTACTAACGCATTAGCCTTTAGTGTTGGAGCAGCATATCAAACGGACTTTAATCTCACAAAGGATGTTCCAACGACATTGACAGTGGGTGCACGATTGATGGACTTCGGCAAAGATGTGAAGTTTGATAACACTGGCATTCCTCAAAGTCTGCCCACTTCTCTTGTCATGGGAGGCGATTGGAACGTGCGAATAGCACCTAAGCATGCTCTTACCTACGCACTTTCTTATCGCTATTTCACACCGAAAGACGGACATGAAACACTCGTTGGCACTGGTCTGGAGTACACTTACAACCGTATAGTGTCTGCACGTGTTGGCTATCAGCATGCTGACAAAGGTTCAGATGCGTTTACCTTTGGTGTTGGAGGACAATGGGCAGGCTTCAAACTAGACATTGCTTATCGTCAAGCCTTTAAGCATTATGGCATTAATGGGCTCATAGTTGGGCTGGGGTATAGCTTCTAGTTATAGACATAAATAGCTTCAATAAGAACTATCTGAAGGCTCGTTTTATCTATACTAAAGATGTGTTATCCATGATAAGAAAACCTAGTAATAAACAAATAGAATATTACTTCAAATAGAACCTATTATAATTTGAAGTCGTAGATTATAATTGTTAGATTGAACGAGAGCCTTTCTTTGATACAAAGGGAGGCTCTCTTCCTATTGAAGGAACGCCCTCTTTCAATGCAAAAGGGCGTTCCTTGAAATGCACAAGTTATGTTGGTTAATTTGAAAGGACTTATTCGCCGTCAGCTGTTTAAGCATGATTTCCAACGGAACTAATCGTCATTTTGAATGTTCATGGGCATTTGCTTCAGTGCATAACCTTACCTCGTGAGGAATACTGAGCGCCTTTCAAGCTTCGTGTCATCCGTATATTCAATGTTAAAACCATCTAACCTTTATGCTTGTAATCTCTCATTTAGAATCCACAACTTCTATTCCTTCTAACTTAAAGAATATCATCCAATATTCCTACTACCATTTTCCTCGATAACGAAAGCCACCTCACAGAATGTGAAGAAAGTGCTTTCTACGATTTAAAATATCGATAATCTGTCCTTTGATTCAAGTATTTTTTATAATTTTGTCGGCGTAATGAGGTACACAGTTAAATGTAATGAATGTGGCCGCGAGTTTGTGGCTGAGACGGAGAAGTATGGGACAATGAAGTATCGTTGCCCCTATTGTGGTAATGTATTGACCTGTCGTTTCGATGCACCGACAGCCTTCCGCACCCGTGCCCGTTCGGTATTACCCTTGGCTGATGCTACTCCCGTCGAAGTGAAGAAAGCGGCAAAGTTGCCTATAGTTGAGACCAATATCCTCAACACACCATCGAAGGAAAAGTTGGCAGAGATGCGTGAGAAACTGGCAGAAGCGTCTCATAAAGCTCTCCAAGCATCATTACTTGCAGGTGAAACTTTGCGTAATGCAACTGATAATGCCACCGAGTTTATGTCGAAATCATCCTCTCGTCTGCGTAAGTTCCAAGAGAAGTACGAGGATGGCGACCTATGGATATTCTTTGGATTCAGCCTTCTCTTCATCTTATCAGTGCTCCTTTGTCTATTCATCTATGCGGAGATTGTGAAGGTGATAGCCGATGCCAATGCTAGCTTATTCAAGGCATATATCGAGTTTAGAAACACTTATTTGTAACCGAGAAGGTCGATATTCAGCAGTTCAACACAACTTTATCTTCAATTATAAATATAATGTTGTGTAAGCGAGGTAATACTTAAAAGTTTTTCTTATCTTTGCAGTATCGAGTGCAAAATGACAATATGAAAGCATAAGAAGAGCTTTACCTCTTCTATTATCTTCATCTGATTGAAATATAAGTAACAATGTGAAGTAGTGCTTTCAAAATGTTCATCTCTACTACATGACATACATTAATCAACGAATATACGATGAAGAGAACGAATAAAGTATTACTCATTTATACCGGTGGTACCATCGGTATGGGGCATAACAAACGTACAGGAGCATTAGAACCATTAGACTTTAGCCATCTTGTAGAGAATGTTCCTGAGTTCAAACTAGTGCCTACGAAGGTGGATACCTACCAGTTTGATCCCCCCATCGACTCGTCTGATATGACTCCACATCGTTGGGCACAACTAGTGCAGATAGTATCTGATTGCTATGATGCCTATGATGGGTTTGTGATATTACATGGCACTGATACGATGGCTTATACTGCATCTGCTTTATCGTTTATGTTCGAGAACTTGACTAAACCAATCATCCTTACGGGGTCTCAACTACCTATTGGTCAGTTGCGAACTGATGGTAAGGAGAACTTGATGACGAGTATTGAATTAGCATCAGCACACCATAAGGATGGTACGCCAATGGTGCCTGAAGTATGCATCTATTTCAGTGGTCACTTATTAAGGGGCAACCGTTCTACGAAGCAAAATGCCGATGAGTTCAATGCTTTCGACTCCTTTAACTATCCTCATCTATGCGAGGCTGGGGTTAACTTTACCTTTGATGAGCATAGAATACTCGTCCCTGATTATTCCAAACCACTAGTTACACACACACAGCTAGATAATAATGTGATCATCTTCTCACTCTTTCCAGGAATGGAGGAGGGGCTTATGCACCATCTTTTTGATGCTCCAGAATTACGCAGTATAGTAATGCGTTCTTATGGAAGTGGCAATGCGCCACAGCGACCTTGGCTGATGAAGCTGTTGAAACAGGCGTCGGAACGAGGAGTGATAGTTGTTAATATCAGTCAATGTATTAGTGGTCAGGTTGAGATGAGTCGCTATGATACGGGTTACCAACTCAAAGATGCAGGGGTTATCAGTGGTTATGATAGTACTGTTGAGGCTGCAGTAACCAAGTTAATGTACCTTCAAGCACGATATAAAGATGCTGATAAGGTGCGTTACTACATGAATCACTCCATTGCAGGAGAGATTACAATCCAAGAATAAAAGGAGCATCTTTTATACATCTAAGTCCTTTCGAAGGAAATTGATGTAGGCTGATAGAATCTTATAAAGTTATCTTATGGGGGACAGGCGAAAGCGTCTGTCCCCGCTGTTAGATATTGTTTAAACAGCAATTAGAAGCCACATAGACTATTATTAGATATTCTTTCAAGCAGAAAGAATATCAGTTTTACGCCTCAAATTAGCGTGATATCGACGGATTAAATAGCTAATAAAAAAACACCAACCCCTTATTTAAATAGGAAAAGAACACTTATTCTCCTTAAAACAAACAAAGGCTCTGCTTTTAGCAGAGCCTTCTTGTAGTCGATAGGGGAATCGAACCCCTATGCCAAGATTGAGAATCTTGTATCCTAACCGTTAGATGAATCGACCGGAAAAGTAGCTTATCTCAAATAAAAGGGATGGTAGTCGATAGGGGAATCGAACCCCTATGCCAAGATTGAGAATCTTGTATCCTAACCGTTAGATGAATCGACCAGGGTTGTATCTGAGGCTACTGAGTAATGCGGAAGGAGGGGGATTCGAACCCCCGGTACGCTTACGCGCACGGCAGTTTAGCAAACTGCTGGTTTCAGCCACTCACCCATCCTTCCTTAAAAGTATGTTAGCTGAATTACTAAGCACCATCTCAAATGCGGTTGCAAAGTTAGTGTTTTTATTTTATTCCTCAAAATATTATCATGTAATTTTTCGTTTTCTTGTAAAAAAATACACCTTTCTTCTCATCCAATTTATCCATACTTCCGATAGTTCCAACCTATTAACTGGTTTAGTCTCATGGCTTTCCTTACTCTCAAAAGGCATAATTATAAATCCAAAGTTATGATAACTTCTATTGTTGAAAAGCATTAAGAAGTTCTTTGCTGGGGCATTTTCAACACTTAAGACACGGACGGTACGGAGCCAGAAAGGGGTACAGAGTTCCTAAAGGAACATGGGAATCCACAGAAGTTGACGCCCCCTTCATTTGCAAATAGTAGTCTTCACGCCCCTCTTCATTCGGAGAGAAGATGGGGACGAGGCTTCTTCTCCTATTGAAGAAAGCCTCTCTTTACATTGAAGAAACGCCCTTCTTACGCCAAGGAGAGGCTCTTCTCCTATCAAGGAAACGCCTCCGTCAAATAGAGAGTCAATTCTTTAATTCAGCAAAGATGTATCCCTAAGATGATATAAAGCAGTAACCCTGTCATGAAAAAGCCTCGTTAGGTATTCTATCATTATGTTTCGTCTGTCTAAAAAGATTTGTATCTTTGCACAAGTAACATATATCTCAGACAGTATGAAGCGGAAAGTAAGCTATACCATCATCGGTATTCTGGTAATCGTCATAGCTGTTATTGCAACGTGCAACATCATTGTCAATAACAATGCTAAGGGACGAGTCTTCGATAATCCAGCAGATGTTCCAGCAATGAAAACAGCAGTTTTGCTTGGAACAAGCCCCAAAAGCCGATATACAGGAGGTCCTAATCAGTTCTTCCAAGCCCGCATTAATGCTGCAGTAGAGCTGTATAAGCACCATAAATACAAGCAGTTAATCATTAGCGGAGAGAAGCGTACGGGTTATGATGAGCCTTCCGCAATGAAGAGATGTCTCACAGAAAGAGGCGTACCAGCCAACATCATTCACATGGATGGTAGTGGTCATCGAACCTTCTTATCTATGCGTAACATTCAAAAAGATTATCATGCTGACTCTATTATCATCATCTCGCAGAAGTGGCATAACCAACGTTCCATCTATTTGGCAGACCATTTAGGTATATATGCAGTGGGTTACAATGCCGAAGATGTGCATAACTTCTTTGCTCAACTGACGCATATTAGAGAGTTATTAGCACGTGTGAAGTTGTTTAAAGATGTGCTACATTAATACTTACAAGCGTTAATTCTCTCTTTAAATCTATGTTCAATGACTGGACTGTGGTAATGGCAAAGACCATAGAGGATATTATGTCCAAGAGGATAAAAACTCGTAAACTTGTCAACGCACGAACTCCTCAACTTGTAAAGAGGATGATTTCAAATTGCCAAAGAGGCTTATATCCTAATAAATCTTTATCTTTGTCGAAAAGAATAGATGTCTGATTAAAACAATGGAAACTCCTGATAAGACGATAAAATACAACCTTTTCGATTACGCCTACTATGTAGGACGAAGCTTCATACTCCCTTGGTTGGATGGGAATGCAGTGGTTATTTATCCTCTTATGATGGTCATCGCGCTTCTCTTACCGAGCTTTTGTGATGGTGTATTAGGCATTTCGGGCGATACAATTCCACTAATTATCTTCGTCTTACTAACGGCTTCTTTCTACATTCTCGTCAGTAAGCTGTACAAGAGGAACTACAGATCAATACTTGTCAAAGCACATTTTAATGAGACAAAATGGGCTAAATGGTATATGAAACTGCTGTTTTCTATCTTTTGGCTTTTACTCCCTTTTCTTATAATAGGGCTAATTTTTGTCCTTAGTGGTGGGTTAGAATAAGAAAGAAAAGGCTTCTATTAATTTATAACCGACCGATTTCTGACAGTACATCAGCCACATCTTCGGGTGTATTGAATAGGATACCTTCTTCCAACTCATTATCTGATAACTGATTAAGAAGCTCTTTTGCGGATGCCTCATCAAAGCGTGGTTCTCCCTTTGTGTTGGTCTTTTCGAGGAGAGCTGATAGTATTTCTTTGCGGAATTCTTCTATTGACATAATATTAATAAGTTATTGTTTGGAGCAAAAAGATTATACGTTTTGCATTAAAATAAAGTGTGGGTGCGCCTCATCTCCATAGTTGGCTTGATAAGTAAAGCCCTCATATTCAAATGAAAGGAGGTCGCTTGACTTTGCGAGACGATTGCGAAGAATATAGCTCGTCATCGCTCCTCGACAGCTCTTGGCATATACACTCACAGCCTTTAGACGGCTACCTTGATCTACCATAAACTGCGGTTGGATAATACGAACAGCCTTTTGCAGTCGCTTCCAGTCGAAGAGTTGCTGAAACTCTGCCGTTGCCAAGTGTACAAGAACGCCGTCATCATCTTGCACCGCATTGATGAGCATATCGGTTAGTAAGGGCTTCCAATATGCAAACATATTTTTTCCTTCGTTCGATGTGAGTTTTGTTTTGCCCTCAAGACGATAAGGATGAATGAGATCCAAGGGGCGCAAGAGTCCATAAAGAAAGCTCGTTATCCATAGATGATCATCGGCAAAACGGAAGTCATCGAGACTATATTGCTGTGCTTTCAAGCACTTATAAGCCTGTCCATAATAGGCTAGGAGAGCCGGAAGAAGCGCCTCCCGATTGAAGAAGTCCTGATAACGTAGCTTGTTTTCCAGGGCTATCTTCTCATTGCAATGTAGTTCCTTGGATAGGACATCAACGGACATCTCGCCCAGTTCTAACGCCATTCTCCCCACTTCCTTACCGAAGTGTGGTTCATGCGTGAAGGGCACTTGCACCGAAGTAGTGCTATTCATTATCTTTGCCGAAGCAAGTAGTATTTGCATATTTAGTGCTTATTGGGGGCTTTGCAGGAGTTAATGAGGTTATAGGAGTTAATGAAGTAAAGACAATACTGCCATTGATTGCATTGCTTTCATACGACTACAAGCAACAGAAGGGATGTCTTAACTCCATTCACTCCTTTACTTCTTTCACTCCTACTGAAGTTTATCTCCTAATACTTCAACCCCATATTATAAAGGATGAAACCATAGATATCGGCTTGTTCCTCTAGTTGTTTAGATAGAGGCTTACCACTTCCATGTCCCGCCTTAGTATCAATACGAATCAAAGTAGGTGTGTCGCCAGCATTACAAGCTTGTAAAGTGGCAGCAAACTTGAATGAGTGTGCAGGTACAACACGGTCATCGTGGTCGGCAGTTGTTATGAGTGTGGCTGGGTAATGAGTGCCAGGACGAAGGTTATGAAGCGGAGAATACGAACGAAGATACTCAAACATCTCCTTTGAATCGGCACTTGTTCCATAGTCAGGAGCCCAGTTCCAACCAATAGTAAACTTGTGGTAACGTAACATATCCATTACTCCCACCTGTGGAATACATACCTTAAAGAGGTCAGGGCGTTGCGTCATACAAGCGCCAACTAGCAGTCCGCCGTTTGAACCACCCACTATGGCGAGATAGTCCTTACTGGTATATTTGTTTGTAATCAACCATTCCCCAGCAGAGATAAAGTCGTCAAACACATTCTGTTTATGCAGTTTCGTACCAGCGAGATGCCACTCTTCTCCATACTCACTACCGCCTCTCAAGCATGATTGTGCATAGATACCTCCATTCTCAAGGAATGGTATTCTGTTAGATGCGAAGTAGGGTGGCATGGCAATGTTAAAGCCTCCGTAACCATAAAGATACACTGGATTCTTGCCGTTGCGTTTGAGTCCTGTCTTATAAGTAATGAATAGTGGGACACGTGTACCATCCTTACTTGGATAGAAGACTTGCTCTGTTACGTAGTCAGAAGACCGAAACTTAACCTTCGGAGTAGCGTACACTTTGCTTTCATTTGACGCTATATCATACTGATAAATAGAGCTTGGAATGGTGAAGGAAGAGAATGAATAGAATACTTCCTTGCGGTCTTTTTTACCATAGAAAGCGGCACTTCCCACTGTAGGTAACTTGATTTCAGCCAGTTGCTTACCGTCTAAGTCATAGACAAAAGCATGATTGGACGCATCCTTCATATAGTTTAGTATCATCTTACCATCTACGAAGGTAACATCTTCCAACATATCTTTACTTTCAGGGACAAGCGTTTTCCACTCATTGAATCCAGGGTGTTCTATATCCGTAACCATCAATCGGTTCTTAGGAGCACCATCATTTGTGAGGAAGTACATCTTATCACCTATAGTCTGTACAAGGCTATATTGCAAGTCAAGATTCGATGTCATCTGAATGAACTGACTATTGGGTTTACGTAAATCACGTACATATACGCAATTACCAGAGCCTGCACCGCTTTCGTAAAGGAACATCATTGTCTCGTCCTCATTGGTAGATACGGAGTAGAAACGCATTGGATTAGCTGGGTTCTGATAGAACAACTGATCCTCAGACTGCGGTGTTCCAATCTTGTGATAATAGATCTTCTGCACTGCATTCACATTACTATATTCATGTCCTTTAACGGGTGCGTCATAGGCACTATAGTAGAATCCATCCCCCTGCCAAGCGGCACCTGAGAACTTAGCCCACATGATATGATCATCAAGGAGTTCGCCTGTTTGCGGGTTCATGACATAGAACTCCTCCCAGTCACTACCACTACGTGATATGGCATAAGCCGCATATTTACCATTATGAGAGAAGCTAATACTTTTCAAAGCAACCGTTCCGTCCTCTGATAACTTATTAGGGTCAAGGAGGATTCGAGCGTTCTTCTCATCACCAAGATGGTCCATTACGTAAAGGACGCTTTGGTTCTGTAGACCATTGTTCTTATAGAACAACCACTTCCCGATAGCCTTATTATAAGAAGGTGCAGATAACTTCTCGTAATTAGCTAACTCTTTCATACGTTGGAAGAGTTTGCTTCGGAAAGGAATGCGAGCAAGGTACTGTTGTGTTACCTCATTCTCCTTCTTCACCCACTCGGCTGTTGCTTTAGAGCTATCATTCTCTAATGGGCGATAAGGGTCAGCCACTTTTACACCGAAATAGGTGTCAACTGTGTTGTCTTTAGGCGCTTGCGGATAGTTAATCTTCTGTGCCATTACACTCGTTACGGACATTACTGCCGCTGTTAATAATACTTGCTTCTTCATATGGTAAAAGGTTAAAATGAATTATCTTAAGCTTTCTTGATACCACTCATAGAGCTTCTCTACACCTTGATCTATCTCTACTTTATGTGTCCAACCAAGTCTATGGAGCTTCTCAACATCGATGAGTTTGCGTGGAGTACCATTGGGTTTATCAGCATCCCAGACAATTTCTCCCTCGAAATGAACGGTTTTCTTTACGAGTTCCGCTAGTTCTTTAATAGTCAATTCTTTGCCTGTACCAACATTGATATGGCAGTTTCGAATCTCACCTAACGATGGGATAGCACCTCCACGACCCTCTGAATTGTTGCGATCGACGGCTCCATCAATCTTAGCACCATAGAAAACACTTGAATACTTATCGATTCCGATGATGTCTTTGAAGTCTACATTCAAGAGGACATGCACGCTGGCATCAGCCATATCTTCGCTCCAAAGGAACTCACGAAGTGGACTACCATCCCCCCAGAGTGTCACTTTATTGCTCTCGATACCATAGAATGATAATGCCTTTAAAATGCGTTCCTTAGCGTTCTTTCCATCAACATTTCCTTCGCCAATGAGCGTCCTTAACTGATCAGTTGGGTTGATGGGACGTTTGTCCATGTCATTGCGTATAGCATTCCAGTTGCCCTCGTGGATGAGTTTAGACAAGTAGATCTTACGCATCATGGCTGGCATTACATGTGAGTTTTCTAAGTGGAAGTTGTCGTTAGGACCATAGAGATTGGTTGGCATAACGGCTATGTAATTCGTTCCATATTGTAGGTTGTAACTCTCGCACATCTTTAGTCCTGCTATCTTAGCGATGGCGTATTCCTCATTTGTATATTCAAGAGGAGAAGTGAGAAGCGCATCCTCCTTCATTGGTTGTGGTGCATTCTTAGGATAGATACAAGTACTTCCTAAGAAAAGTAACTTCTCCACGCCATGGAGATAGCTCTGTTCTATGACATTGCATTGCATCTTCATATTCTGCATAATGAAGTCTGCACGATACAAAGAGTTCGCCATGATACCACCAACGAAGGCTGCAGCCAATACAACTGCATCGGGTTTCTCTTCATCAAAGAATCGCTTTACAGCAAGCTGATCGGTTAAGTCCAACTCTTTATGTGACCTACCCACAAGATTCTTGTAACCTCTTTTTTCAAGGTTATTCCATATAGCTGAACCCACCAAACCATGGTGTCCAGCTACATAGATCTTACTATCTTTATTCATACTTCCGTATCCTTGCTTTATTTCACAATACCCTTCTCAAGATATTCTTCTAGGTTCGTTCTAACCTTCTCAGCAGCTCCTTCAGATGCAACCTTTGCCATATCATTGTCAACCATGATGTTAACTAGCTCTTCAAAGGTCGTACTATTAGGATTCCAACCTAGCTTTGCTTTAGCCTTCGTTGGGTCACCCCAAAGATTAACAACGTCTGTTGGACGATAGAAGTCAGGGCTAACTTCAATCAAGACATTACCAGTTGCCTTGTCAATACCCTTCTCATTCATACCTTCACCCTTAAACTCCAATTCGATACCAACACGTTTAAAAGCATAATAACAGAACTCACGAACACTGTGTTGAACGCCTGTTGCGATAACAAAGTCCTCTGGTTGTTCCTGTTGCAAGATAAGCCACATACACTCAACATAGTCCTTTGCATAACCCCAGTCACGTAATGAACTTAGGTTGCCCAAATAGAGTTTCTCTTGTTTACCTTGCTTTATTCTTGCTGCTGCGAGAGTAATCTTTCGAGTCACAAAGGTCTCTCCTCTGCGTTCACTCTCATGGTTGAAAAGGATGCCAGAGCAGCAATACATGTTATAAGCCTCACGATATTCTTTCACTATCCAGAAGCCGTATTGCTTTGCAACAGCGTATGGACTATAAGGGTGGAAAGGCGTATTCTCGTTCTGTGGGACCTCCTCAACCTTACCATATAACTCTGAAGTTGAAGCTTGATAGATACGACATGTATCTGTCAAATTCAACTGGCGAACTGCTTCTAAGATTCGCAACACACCAACAGCATCAACATCTGCAGTGAACTCAGGCGAGTCGAAGCTCACTTGAACATGGCTTTGTGCGGCGAGATTATATATCTCGTTGGGGCGAACCTTACTTATAACGCCAAGGATACTCATAGAGTCTCCAAGGTCAGCATAGTGTAAGTGGAAATGAGGACGCCCCTCTAAATGGGCGATACGCTCACGGAAGTCTACTGATGAACGGCGTATAGTACCATGAACATCATATCCTTTCTCGAGTAATAACTCAGCCAAATAGGAACCATCTTGCCCCGTGATACCAGTGATAAGAGCTGTTTTCTGCATTGTTTCTAGTTTTTATCTGTTATTTTGTTATAAGTCGTTATGTCATCACATACGAATGTACAAAGATACAAATTATTATTAATAATCAACGTATTAAGGCACATATTCTTTATAATTAAGCGTTAGCAGTTTTAGAATTAAGTTACTGCAGCTATTAAGGAGAGGCTCTTCTTCCATCAAGGAGAGCCTCTCTTGATAGGGAGAAGAGCCTTTCCTTATCTCAAAGAAACGCCCTTGTCAAATAGAGGATAGCATTTCTTTTAAGAGTACTATCCATAAATTATATAGAAAATATTGTCTACAAAAAAGGGATGAAAACATCATTTGTTTTCATCCCTCACGTTTTTTATAATGTTTGATATTCTCTTGAATAACGGAGCATTTGCTCTGTATAAGTCTCAGAATAATCTACTATTATATCAACAACATCTCCTTTCCCATTATAAACAGGCTTCAAAACGGGGTTGACAAAGCCTTTGTAAGGAGCAATATTTAAGCGATTGTAACGACAAAGAACCTCTTCATGGATATTAGGATCCAATTGGATGGCATAACGTTCTACCAGTTTTCGTGCTGACTCAAAGTCGCCTTCGCTCTTGATACGCTGTATCTCCGCTAGTTCTTGTGCAAAGATACGACGCAAGGCAGCATAGTCATTAATACGAACATAGGTTTTCTCCTTGCCAGTTGTAGTATCCATACGCTTAATGAGTTCGACAACCTTGTCCTCTTTACCTAGTTCCATTGCCCATTGAGCAATAAGAGCTCGGTTCTGCATGTGGGACTCTTCGATTTGTTTACTAGGCTTGATACGTACCTGCTGAGTGAGTAATCCATTCATCATATAGCCATAATATTGGGCTTTGTACGCCTCCTTGTCAGCGAGCAAACCAAGTTCAAGAAGCTTATCATCAGCTATATAATAAAGACCAAAGAGGTCGGCACGGGCTTCTTCAATGGTATTTCCATAGTTCTTCAGCGCATCAGGATCGGTTCCAGGGAGTAATCTACCGCTTCCATGACCAAGACATTCGTGCAAGTCTGTATGTAAGTTGTCTGTTATATCAGCATATTTATCCATCAATAGGCACGTATCTTTATCGATAACAAACTCTTCTCTAAAGCCGTTACCCTTCGCTGCCATGTCATAAGCATGCGTCAGATTAGAGATCGTGACACTCTTAGATCCATACTCTGCACGTATCCAATCGGCATTAGGAAGATTGATACCAATAGCCGAAGCAGGGTATTCATCGCCACCAAGCATGGCTGCACAAATAACATTTGCAGTGACTCCCTTCACCTTTTCCTTGCGAAACATAGGATTGACGGGAGAGTGATCTTCAAACCATTGGGCGTTAGTTGAAATTGTTTGTGTACGATGCGTCGCATCGAGATCCTTGTATTCAACAATGCCTTCCCATGATCCTTTTAATCCCATGGGGTCTCCATAGACTTCTATGAAACCATTGATAAAATCAATGCGAGCATCTTGCTCCTTAAGCCACTCTATCGAATAAACATCAAAGTCACGCAGGTCTCCTGAGGTATAATACTTTATAAGCAGGCTAATCACATGACGTTGTTGGTCGTTTTCAGCATATTTCTTTGCTTGCTCTAACCAATAGACAATCTTCTCTATGGCTGCACCATACTTGCCATTGAGCCTCCAAACGTCTTCACGAATAATACCATTCTCTTTTATTAGGGTTGAATTTAGCCCATAAGAGGGTGCACCATATGGCTGTATTGGAGTCTGTTCAACTGACGAACTATCACTAACAGACAGCTTCTTATTAACATCATCCAGCTTCATCTGGGCATAGAAAGCCTCAACTTCGTGCTGTTCTACACCATCATAGAAGTTACATGCAGACTCACGAACGATGTCAATACCATCCGACTTATTAACACGTTTGGGTAGAATTGTTGGGTTGAAGATAATCGGGCAAAGCTCATCAAGCATTGCTTCAACACTTTCTCCTTCTTTAAGTGGAAGTAACTTCGGATCAATCTTCATTGTTACTTCACGCAAAAAAGTCTCTGAGAACAAAGGAGCAAACTTGTCACAAGCATAATGATGATATATTCCGCTTGCAAACCAAACCTGCTTTAAATATTGTTCTAAGCCATTATACTCATCCTCAAGTTTGTTTCTTTGACTATTATTATTACCTCTCTGGTCAGAAAAAAGGATTTTCTGATCAGAGAATCTATCCTTTTGAACATATACGTAAATAGTCTCCAACATTTTTCTAATGCGGAGATTATACTTTCCAAATTGGTCAAACGTTATGTCACGTCCATATAATGTCGCCTTAGAAAGGCAATATATGAGTTGCTTCTGATCAAGTGTCAGCTTGCTAAACTCGGGTAGCCGATACCTTAACATTTGTATATCGGCAAAACGTTCATCTAGATAATTAAATTCTTCTTCAACTGCTTCTATCATAGACTTAATTATATACTTACCGCCTTTTACTTCTTTAGCGGCTTCTTTAATCGCATCTCTTCAGAGGGGTGCTGGGCTAGATGACGCATCTTGTAGTCACGAGGAGTAACACCATTAATACGATAGAACGAGGCATAGAAAGACTGTCTATTAGAAAATCCTACCATGTCACTTATATCTTCCATGTTGAGATCCTGATATCGTTTGTCAACCAGTAAAGCCATAGCTTCCTCTATTCTGAATTTGTTAACGAACGATGTATAGTTCATGTGAAACCTTACATTCACTACTGCAGAAATGTAGCGTGTATTAGTTCCTAAGTCCTCAGCAAGCTGTTTCGCAGAATAATTCTTGTCTTTATAACGCTGCTGGATTAGAATGATATTCAGAATTTTCTCCTTAAGTTCATCCATCAATTGCGGACTTACCAAACTACGGTACGCGGCCATCTTCTCCTTTTTTTCAGTTAAGTTGTACTTAGCCATAATCCGTGGATTTTTAGTTACCAAATATGTTATTACAATGCAAATATAGTATATTTAATTAATATTGTCAAGTGCAAAGTATAATTTTTAATATCTCTTAGTTGTTCATTTTCTGACTATTATACGACTTTCTTCAATGCTTAGGAATAAAATATTTACATGATAATAACTCATATCTTTGTGTGATAGGGAGTTCCCCTTTATTTCATTCATTGTACTTCTTTACACTTAAAAAGTCTTATACGGGATATTAGGAACGATTAATATTTAATATACTTTAACCTTGTAAAGTCACAAATGTTACCTAATAGCTATGAATTAGTCTATAATTTTGCCGTCGAAAACGAAATTAAAACATTACAAAGGAATAATTTAAAATGGCAGAGAACAAGATGTTTTGTTTCCAATGTCAGGAAACAGCAAAGGGTACAGGATGTACTATTCAAGGTGTATGTGGCAAGAAGGCAGACACAAGTCGTTGGCAAGATTTATTACTAGCAGTGACTCGTGGCATTGGAACTATCGCTGATTCGCTTCGTAATTCAGGTATAGAAACAAGCCAGGAGGTGGGTGATTACATTGTTGACTCTCTCTTCGTGACTATCACCAATGCTAACTTTGATGATCAAGCTATATTGGCAAAAGTAGATAAAGGAGTACAATTAAAACGAGAGCTTCTCGAACTTGCAGCATCAAAAAACATCAATCTTCCTGACTACCCAGAGGTTAAATGGGGTGGAGAAAAGGCTGATTACGAGGCAGAAGGTAACCGAGAAGGCGTGCTACGAACCGAGAATGAAGATCTACGTTCACTAAAGGAATTAACCATTCTAGGCTTGAAAGGAATGGCAGCATATTATGAGCATGCATCTCGATTAAACGAACGCAAAGATGAAATCATCGCTTTTATAGAGAAGGCCTTAGCGACTATCTCTAATCCTAATGCTAATATGGAAACCCTACTTGCAACCGTTATGGAGACTGGAAAGTATGGTGTTGATGCAATGGCACTACTCGATAAAGCAAACACAACAACATATGGTAATCCAGAGCTGACAAAGGTTAACATCGGTGTAGGTAATCGCCCAGGAATCCTTATCTCAGGTCATGATCTCAAGGATATTGAGCAATTATTGGAGCAGACAGAAGGTACTGGTATAGATGTATATACCCATGGTGAAATGTTACCAGCACACTACTATCCACAATTAAAGAAGTATAAGCACCTTGTTGGAAACTATGGTAATGCATGGTGGAAACAGAAGGAAGAGTTCGAGACATTCAATGGTCCTATCGTATTTACTACCAACTGTATCGTACCTCCTTCACCAAAGGCAAGCTACAAGGATCGTGTATTCACCACTAATGCAACAGGTTTCCCAGGATGGAAACACATTACAGCTGATGCAAACGGACACAAAGACTTCTCTGAAGTAATTGAGATTGCTAAGACCTGCAAAGCACCAACTGCTATCGAGCAAGGCGAGATTATTGGTGGATTCGCACATGCACAAGTATTCGCACTTGCCGATAAGGTCGTTGATGCAGTAAAGTCTGGTGCTATCCGTAAGTTCGTTGTGATGAGTGGTTGTGATGGTAGAATGAAGAGTCGTGACTACTATCGTGACTTTGCAAGTCGCCTCCCGAAGGATACAGTTATACTAACAAGTGGTTGCGCAAAATTCAAGTATAACAAACTAAACCTTGGTGATATCAATGGTATACCACGTGTATTGGATGCTGGTCAATGTAATGACTCATACTCATGGGCAGTGGTAGCTATGAAGCTAAAAGAGATCTTTGGTGCTAACGACATCAATGATCTTCCTATCGAGTTTAACATCGCATGGTATGAGCAGAAGGCTGTTATCGTTCTCTTGGCACTACTTTATCTTGGCATTAAGAACATCCATATCGGGCCTACGCTCCCTGCTTTTGTATCTCCAAACGTACTAAATGTACTTGTTGAGAACTTCGGACTCGGTGGTATCACAACTGTTGATGAGGATCTCAAGAGCATGGTTGGATAAATTAATCATCTAATTTAAGTAAAGAATCAGAAGCCTTCCCTAATATTGGGGAAGGCTTTTTTGTTTATAAGAAAAGGTTTATAATGATAAAGAAACACACTAGTTTTACAAATATGCGGACAGCTACAAAACTTCAGAGAAACAAGAATTTGGTTAAGAAGTAGGGCTGTATGAGCGAACAAACAAGGGTATCAGCCTCTGCATAAATCTATCTGTCACAATGGAATTAGACTTTTATCTGAAACAAAGAGGGCGTTTCCTTGCTGTGAAGCAAGGCTCTCCTTGATACAAGAAGAGCCTCCCTTGCTATACAAAGGAGGCTCTTGTCTTTTGAATGTAGTTAGAGTCTTACTATCACCAGCACATTACTTACAAGGTTTATCACCCATCATGAAATCGATGGAAACACCATCTTTTAGTTTATTGTGCTCCAAATAATAATGCTGATAAGGCTGTCCATTCATCATTATACGCTGTATGAAGCGATTATTATCATCGTTTTTATCCGTATTGATGGTGATTATTTTACCATTTTCTAGATGTATTTTTGCCTTGTGAAAATAGGGTGTTCCTATCATATACTGCGTACTTCCAGGGCATACTGGATAGAATCCTAAGGCCGAGAAAACATACCAGGCAGAAGTCTGACCATTGTCTTCATCACCGCAATAACCATCAGGCTGTGCAGTATATAATCGGTTCATAACCTCACGAATCCAGTACTGTGTCTTCCATGGTTGACCGCTATAATCATACAAGTAAATCATGTGTTGGATAGGTTGATTACCATGTGCATAGTTGCCCATGTGCATTATCTGCATCTCACGAATCTCATGAATAGTGAAGCCATAATAGGTATCGTCGAATATAGGCGGTAGGTTAAATACGCTGTCCAACATCGTGTTGAACTTATCGTAACCACCCATCAGTTGTGCCAAACCAGACGGGTCATGAAACACGCTCCAGGTGTAGTGCCAACTATTACCTTCCGTGAATGCATCTCCCCACTTATATGGGTTAAAGGGCTTCTGAAAGCTCCCGTCCGCATTACGACCACGCATTAAGCAAGTCTCTTTATCAAATACATTCTTATAGTTCATGGCTCGCTCCTTGAAAGGTTGCAGTACCTTGGCACTCTTCCCTAGCTTTAATCCGAACTGATAGATACACCAATCGTCATAAGCATACTCCAAGGTGCGTGCTACACTTTCGTTAATACCCACATTATAAGGCACATATCCCAATCGATTATAATACTCAAATCCTTTACGCCCTGTCGAACTGATAGTGGGGTGAACGGCGTTAGCTCCATGCACAACCGCCTTCCATAACGTTTCAATGTCATAACCCCGAAGTCCCTTGATATAGGCATCTGCCACCACAGAAGCAGAATTATTCCCGACCATACAGTCACGATGTCCAGGGCTAGCCCACTCTGGTAAGAATCCACTCTCTCGATAAGCATTGACTAAACCTGCCTGCATCTTCTCATTCATAGAAGGGTAGATAAGGTTGAGCAAGGGGAACAATGAACGGAAAGTATCCCAATATCCTGTATCGGTGAAGAGGTATCCTTCGAGTACTTTTCCATTATAAGGACTATAATGAATGGGCTTTCCGTCGGCATCAAACTCATAGAAAGAACGAGGGAAAAGTACGGAACGATAAAGACAACTATAGAATGTGCGGAGGTGATCCACATTATCGTCTTCCACCTCAATGCGCCCTAATACCTTGTTCCATTCAGCCTTTCCTTCAGCCTTTACTTGCTCGAAAGACTTTCCTTCTACCTCCTTTAAGTTACGAAAGGCTTGCTCTTCACTGATGAAAGAAGAGGCTACTTGCACATTTACCTGTTCGCCTTTCTTGGTCTGGAAACCTACTACAGCCATCGCATGATTGCATCTTGCAGAAAGCTGATTATCGATTAGTTTACCATCAGAAAGGCATCCTTTATAAACGAAATCATGGTCGAAACGAAGAACAAAGTAGTTCTTAAAGTTATCAGGAACACCACCACTGTTCTTTGTCGTATAGCCCACTATGGTGCGTTTGTCAGGTAGTATCGTCACAGAAGAGCCCTTATCGAAAGCATCGACAAGGAAGTAAGCCTCGCTAGTAGTGGGGTAGGTGATTCGAACAGAGGCTGCTCTGCTAGTCGGAGAAAGCTCTACCGTTGCGTCATAATCGGCTAGATAGACCTTATAATAATAAGGTGTAGCAGTCTCCGCCTTATGTGAGAACCAGCTAGCTCGCCCTTCCTCGTCGAACACTTTCCTGCCTGTTATGGGCATGAAAGCGAACTGCCCATAGTCATTTATCCATGGACTAGGTTGGTGTGTTTGCTTAATACCACGTATCTTGTCGGCTCTGTAAACGTAAGTCCAGCCGTCCCCCATCTTTCCTGTTTGTGCTGTCCAAAAGTTCATAGCCCATGGTAATGCTATAGCGGGATAGGTGTTGCCCGTTGATAATTCGCTTTTTGAGGCAGTGCCTACCAATGGATTAACATAATCAACGGGATTCTTTACGACCAGAGCATTGATATTCGTAATGCAAGATAGCACTGCAAGCGTAATAAACAACAGCTTTTTCATATATAGGTTTTTAATTGGGGTAATTAGAATTATACGCTATTTAGAAATAAAAAGTCGGTAATCAACAAGAGTGAATATCGATTACAAATATACAAAAAAAATATCTCACTCCCCACAAAAAGAGCAATGAGAATATAATGAGTAGACCTCAACACAAATAAAAAAGGCAACAGATAGTGGTGTAATCCCACATTCCGTTGCCTTTAAACCAATATTTCTTATTAACTAAAATACCTAGAACTTAGCCATTTTAATAGCATCAATAGCACATTCGTCACCCTTATTGCCAAGCCTACCGCCACTTCTGTCCTTTGCTTGTTGTAAGTCGTTTGTGGTGAGAAGACCATAGATAACAGGAATATTCTGCGATGCATTCAAACGTGCAATACCATAAGTAACCCCCTGACAGATGTAATCGAAGTGAGGAGTCTCACCCTTGATGACACTTCCGAGGATAATGATAGCATCAAAGCCATCGTTCTTTGTCATCTGTTGTGCACCATAGATAAGCTCAAAACTACCAGGGACTGTCTTGATGTGAATGTTCTCTGGGATAGCACCATGCTTCTCCAACGTACGTACAGTACCATCAAGCAATGCTCCAGTAATCTCTGGATTCCACTCTGCAACGACAACTCCAAAGCACATATTACTAGCGTCTGGAACATTCTGCTCGTTGTAGTCTGATAGATGATGAAGTTCTGTTGACATGGCTACAGATTAATTAGAAGCACGTTCAATGTACTTGTCAATATCCTGGAAGATAGGAGAGTTGACATAAGTCTTCTTGATGTTCTTATAGATATCAAGTGCTTCTGCCTTCTTACCTTGGCTTTCCAATAGGATACCAGCCTTACGGAGTGCTAGTGGAGCAATGGTAAGGTTGATGTTGTCTTCAGCCTGAGCATTAGCCATGTCAGCTGCTTTCTTGAAACAATCAACAGCTTTGTCAAGCTGATTATTGTTTGCATAGATGTCTCCTAGAGCCATCTGTGAGGCTGGGCTAATCATCTCATCATTAGAAGTATCAAACTTCTCTGCATTTTCCAAAGCCTTTGCCCAGTTTGGTTGAGCCTGATGTGCATAGCAAAGAGCCACATAAAGGTTAGCAAGATTACCTGCATCAGTGTTACTGTAGTCGCTTTGTACCTTCTGAAAGCCAGTTAATGCCTTGTCATACTGCTGTGCATTGAAGAATGTCTGACTCTTTGCAAGCTCAGTACTAGCCTCTGCCTCGCGTGGAGCAGAGATGTAATTCTTGTAAAGGATAACACCCGCAATGATTACAATAATAGCGATGACTGCAATAGCAATCTGCTTCTTATACTTCAAGAATGCGGCTTCAGAATTGTTAAGGGTATTTTCATAAGTACCCTGTTCTTTGTTGTTTGCCATTTTAAGTTATGATGTTTTGTTTCTTTCTTATATATTATATGTGTGCATAATAGCGTCGCAAAAGTACGGAAAAAGTCGGATATATTGAAATTTATCAACGACTTTTTTCTTTTATTGATACGAAAAGGGGTAACTTTGCAGATGATTGATAAGAGGAAAGAAGAGTGTGATTAAAGACAAAGAAGATGCAATTAAACAAACTTTCTATCATAAACTATAAGAATATAGAAGCAGCCACCTTAAACTTGTCGGCAAAGCTTAATTGTTTCATAGGGCATAATGGTGAGGGTAAAACCAACCTATTGGATGCTGTTTATTACTTATCCTTTTGCAGGAGTGCCTTTAATCCGAAGGACTCTGAAGTGATGCGTCATGAGGCCGATTACTTCGTATTGGAAGGTGATTACACCACTGATAATGAAGACAAAGAACAGGTTTATTGTGGTATGAAACGTGGCTCGAAGAAGCATTTCAAACGTAATAAAAAGGAATATAAACGTCTCTCGATGCACATCGGTTTGGTTCCTCTTATATTCGTTTCACCAGCTGATGCAACCTTAATAGATGGTGGAAGTGAAGAACGAAGAAGGCTTATGGATGTTGTTATCTCTCAATATGATACACCTTACATAGAAGACCTTAACAGATACAATAAAGCTTTACAACAACGTAACAAACTCTTAAAACAAGAGGAGGAGCCTGATGCAACACTCATGGAATTGCTTGAAATGCAAATGGCAGAGTATGGGGAAGCTATTTATAAGAAGCGAGCTGCATTTGTGGAAGAGCTTACTCCTGTATTTCAACGCATTTATCAAACGATATGTGAGAACCGAGAAAAGGTGTCATTAGAGTACGTTTCGCATTGCCAACGTGGCTCATTATTAGATGTTATACAGCGTGATCGAGCAAAGGATCGCATTATGGGCTATTCACTACATGGTGTGCATAAGGATGATTTGGTAATGAAGTTAGGGGATTATCCTATTCGCAGAGAGGGTAGTCAAGGGCAGAATAAGACTTATGTGTTAGCTTTAAAACTGGCACAATTTGACTTCTTACGTCGTACATCAGGAAATAATACACCTTTATTATTGCTTGATGACATCTTTGATAAGCTCGACAGCAGTAGGGTGGAGCAAATTGTTCGCTTGGTTTCAGGCGATGATTTCGGTCAGATATTCATAACTGATACTAATCGTGACCACCTTGATAAGATTCTTCATGGAAGTAGTTTTAGTTATAAATTATTCTCCGTTGAAGGGGGAGAAATAAAAGAGAAGAAGGAATAAAGCTATGTTCAGACGGAAAGTACAGACTTTGGACACCTTACTTAATCAGGTCTTAAGGAAGGAAGGACTCGAAGCTCCTCTCTTACAAAAACGCCTTATCGATGCATGGGAGGAGGTTGTGGGTAAGACTGTCGCACGTTATACACAAGAGAAATTCATACGCAATCAAACCTTATTCGTGAAGATTATCAACCCAGCCTTACGTGCTGATCTTAGTATGATGCAGTCAGAACTGGTGAAGAAACTCAACGCAGCAGTTGGTTCTATGATTATTACAGAAGTGAGGTTCTACTAGTCTTCATGGGAAATGGATATTTGTTGCTTTCAAAGCATCATTCTTTAATATTCATGTAAAACCTATTGATTCATATCAATAAATACAAGTTCTTAAAGAAAAAACGCCGATTTATTTTGTTGTGTACGCAAACAATTGTACCTTTGCATCGTCAAAAGAAATAGAATAGATTGTTTAGGTTAGTAATAATAGATTTAGGTTTTTAGTTATTTAGTATTAAGGTAGAGCAAAAGAGATTGTTCAGGATTATAGTTGATAGGTTTAGTTAAGGTAATAAATAAGATTGATTAAAGGATAACAACGACGCAAGATGATTGGGTGACGCCGTGAGGCGACAACCCAAGAGTCAAGCTCAATCACTCATTGAAAGGTGAGTAGGTAAAGGGTGTAACAATTATTTGTTACACCCTTTACCTATACTTACGATTGAGAAGAGCATTCAATGAGATCGTGTTGATGGTAAACACGTATGGTGCTAGGCATAAACACAAGTGCGATAAAGTAACATGAATATGCTCAATCTAGGACTAGATAAATAGAAATAAACGTTGAGTGCAAATTAAGAGCTTTATTTTTGCTGTCATCCCTGTCACACTATTTACATTCATAAGGTGTTGATTATAAAACAATTGTTACATATATTAAAAGTGACAACAACCACTTTTAA
Source organism: Prevotella sp. 20925_1_30 (assembly GCF_041433025.1). Lineage (NCBI taxonomy): Bacteria > Pseudomonadati > Bacteroidota > Bacteroidia > Bacteroidales > Prevotellaceae > Prevotella > Prevotella sp. 20925_1_30. The sequence continues at coordinate 69,010 of NZ_JAPWAR010000004.1, forward strand.
AACTATATTGGGCTTTTTAGAGAACAATAGGAACTGAATCTACTATGAGAAAAACGAAGAAGAAATAATTAATAATTGCTTTTTTTCTTGTAAATTTGTAGAGCTTTAATTTGAGATAGGATATCTATGTCCAATGAAGTGAACAAAAGTTTAATCCGATACATATTATATAATAAGACAATGATGACTGATCAGACACACGAGAAACTAATGCAAATTAAACAATCCTTCCGCCTATTGATGAATGGTGTAGCATCACAATCAATGCGTGAGAAAGGACTATCATATAAAATAAACTGGGGCGTACCAGTACCGGAACTACAAAAGATGGCTCTGGAATATGGTAAGGATTATGACCTTGCTATTGAACTTTGGAAAGAAGAAATACGTGAGTGTCAAGTACTGGCAACGCTAATTATGCCTGCAGAACGTATGTCGGAAGATTTGGTAGACGTGTGGATGGAGCGCTTACGAACACAAGAAATGGCAGAACTATTGGCTTTCAACCTTCTTCAACACCTCAACTTTGCTCCAGCTTTGGCTTATCAATGGATTGCATCAGACAAGGATATGTATCAACTCTGTGGTTATCAATTATTAGCAAGACTATTTGCAAAGGGCATGGAACCAAATGAAAGAGGTATTAATGAGTTCCTCGATCAAGCTCATACAACTCTTGCTGGAGAAAACATAGCACTGAAGCACGCTGCATTTAATTGTGTTTTAAGTTTCTGTGAATTAGGTAATGAGATGGAGATGATAGCAAAGAAGGCACTAGCTGACCTTGATATTCTTTGATATTTCATATAACTTTAATAAAAAGAGAGCCGACACATTAATTAATGTATCGGCTCTTAAACTTATTATCATCAACCAGCTCACTATAATGTAGCGGTATATGACTATTTACTTGATTTCTTCCTCCTATACTCTTGCTAGTCAAGATTAATCTTCTTAGAGACAATTAAAACCTCAGCAAGTAGTGCTGCAACGATTGTTACAATACCAAATGTTAACATAATATTTTCCTTTCTTCTTTGTGCAGAAGCCCCTTTGGCTCTGCTGTTATTACTTATTTTAACTCGAAATTCATTGCAAAGGTACGACAATTAGCCTACATATTGGTATAATATTACTTGATTTATAGATTTAATCCAGCATTATTGATTTTAATCAAGATGATTGACAACCATCAAAAATATAATCTTAGTCGATAAAAAATGAGGTTTGTTTATTGCTAATTGATTGAAAGAGTGTATCTTTGCAGCACGTTGTGTTTAAGATAACAAATAGATTATGGACAAGCTTATTGCAATGAACAAGGAATTCGATAGCAGCATGGATGCTCGTTTCCTACAGATTCAAAATGCACGTCGTGAGGCTCTTGCTCGTAAGATTAAACGTAGCTAATAGAGTCTAGACATGTGCTTTGGGCATTACAGAAGCAGGTTTGAAGTTAATGTAATTGCCAACAAGATTAAGGTAGAATATTACAAACAGAATGAAAGAAGACCTTATTGAATTTGCTTCAATAAGGTCTTCTTTTGTTTTATCATTATATAAATAAGGTGGAGAGAACTTAAAAGTCATCTTCTTCTCCGACTTCTTCTGCTTGTATTTCCAGCTCTTCAGGATTCGTATCGAATGTTGTGCGATAACTTTCTTCCGTCAATTTATCATCATCAAAGTCGTCATCATCCTCTTCATCTGATGATTTTATATCCTTTGACAAGTCCTCATCTTCATCATAATTATCAAATTCCTCCTCATCACTTTCTAGTTCGTCTGCTTGAGAGAACTTAATGTGATTAACAGCTGCCATTGGCTTTTCTTTTGCAAAGATAGCCTCAGTCCATGACCCCTTTGAGATTTCCAATACTTCAAAACCATCAGCAGTCTTTTTATCATACAGACCTCCTGGCTTCTTTAAACGATCAGTAGGAAGGGTAGTTGTACTAATATCAAATCCACTTTGAATTATGTCTTGTACACTTTGAGGGAGACTTTCCCAACCACCACCAAAATTACGTTCTAACACCTCAATGAGCTTTTGGGCAGATATATGATGTATGTTCTCCCATGTCAAATCAGTGATTCGAAGGATTGGTTTCTTCTTCAATGCCCACTTCACAACAGTACCTTCATCAAGTCTTATCGTACCTACTTGACAGCCACGAGCCTCATACTTCTTTATAACTTCAGGCTTATCTACCTTTACCTCTTCTATAATGAAGGCGCTTTTAAGCACGTCAATATAGTGATGCTCGTTATCCTTTAAGTCTGCATCACGCTCTGCTTGCGCCCAAAGGCGGAAGACATCGCTTTCCTGAATGTCCCAAACATTACTCTTCGTAAGATTCTTTAATGATAATGATTGTCCTTGTCGCTTCATATATATGTTACTCTATCAATTTGTTTTTTTGGCATATCTGTATGGATAAAAGCCCTTCAGACGGATTGCAAAAGTATAGACTTAAACGTAAATCTCCAAACTTTTCACGAAAAAAAAACATCTCCAATATAAAAAAGTATATACTATTTCATTGCTTGTAAGCAAAGAAGAAAAATGAGAAGAGGGATAGGAGAGAGGAAGAAAGCAAAAATCCTGATTCCACTCACGTGGAATCAGGATGCGCTGTAAGCTTCTGGTAATATTTTATTAATAGTCATAAAACCAGAACAAGTGTGTTATCCTTTACCTTTAAAAAAACTAACCTGTATATCTTAAAGCGTGATTAGCAATAACTACTTGCGCTTTTCTTGCTACTACACAGCCTTTGTTTATATCACAATTAAACAGACGGACTAACGTTGTCCTTATATCTGTTACAATTGAATTTATCCTTATTTATCTTTCTTTTATCAGTTTATATCATTCATTCGTACACATAATTCCGAAGTAATGTAACCTTTGAACTGGCTGCAAAGATAATCATCATCATTCATATAAACAAGTATTTACTATTAAAATAAGCGTAATTTTACTCTTTCTTAAACCTTTCTTTCGTTACCCCTGTATATTGGATATAAAAGAGGGGAGATTTTAGCGTTATATAAGTCATTAATTGTTAGATAATTTCTTAATACTTTCTCTAAGGCAACCATATATGCTTAAACTAAGAATAAAAAGCTCTCCACATAGCTTACAAAGGTCTTTTTGGTTAATTATCATTAATTATCCTTATTGTTTAAATACTTATTTGTACCTTTAAAACAAAACTTTTAAAAGCTTTAAACTGAAACTAAAAGCATGATAAATATATACCCTAACAATAATTTTAAAGACCCTTTAGAATGTGACACAGTAACGAGGATTGGTCTTGATAAGGCTGGTGCAAAGTTCTCAATATCAGTTTTGCACAAATCACCATTCCTTTCAATGGAAGGTAGAACCCCGCCACTTCCATCTCAGTTTACACATATTGACGTTGTGAGGCAAGGATCATTTAAAATACAGTTAAACAACAATGAATACGTTTGTAATGCTGGTGACCTCTTGTTTGTGAACTGGGGAGCAGTCATGGTAAATGTTTCTTCCTCTGAAGATATCGTCTTGGAAAGAATTGCCATACGCAAGGATTACCTTAAAGCAGTCTTTTCTGCCTCTTTACCTAAGCTGTTCTTATCACCTGGAGAAATCTTTGTTTGGCAATTAACAAAGCTCAACTTCAACATTTGGCATAGTTATTTTGTATTGTTACATGAGTTGTCTTCTTGTGAAGCATTGGATACGAAGGTAATTGATGCACTCTTTCTATCGTTAATGCAATTTGTTTATCATTTCTACAAGTACTATCAAGAGGCTGAAATGAAGTATAAGCCGCGAACCAAGCGACTTACAGAAGCATTCGTACACCTTATTAGTAAGTATTCAAAGAAGGAACATGAAATTATGTTCTATGCGGATAATTTATGTGTAACTCCGCATTATCTCGGTGTTATTATCAAATCGGAAACAGGAGAAACTGCCCGTGAATGGATTGAAAATTCACTCACTGTCTCTATGCAAGTAGCCCTTAGAAATTCAAATAAAACGCTTAAACAACTTGCATCCTCATTCAATTTCTCTTCAAGCAGTGCCTTTTGTAAGTTCTTTAAACGTAGAACTGGACTTACACCAAACGAATATCGTAACAAGAAGTAATACCTCTCATTATTCAAGAAGATGCTTTTTAAGAATAATGGCAGTTATGATAAATAGAGTAAAAGAAGGCTCTCCTTTTGTGCTTTAAGGTTGTCATTGTTGATGAAGAAAGGCTGTTATGTGAAAAAGAAAGTGTAACTTTGTAGATAACTTAATGATACTATCAGTTTAAAATGATATTTTTCTCTGAAGAAGATAATACTTACCCAAAGTATTAAGAAAGTACTTATCGAAGAAAGATGAGACCTTCATAAAGTATAAAGAAGCCATTTATCGAAAGGAAATGAAACCTTCATTAAGTATAAAAAAGGCATTTATCAAAGAAAGATGATGTATTTAAAAATATGACGAAAACGTTTTCACAAATCAAGAAGATTAATTTTCAAAAGGAAATAATTAGCCTTTTAGAAACGAAGAAATTGATATCCTGGATACAGGTTAACAGTTCGACAAATAAGAAAAGATGCTTAGCAATGAGAATGATTACTACTTGTCTTTGCATGATGTTATCGTTTTCTTCAAACTTGTATGCTGATAACATTACCCCTACAGAGGCTCTTAACATCGCAAGGCGTTATGTCACTATAGACAAAAAGACCCAGCGTAAGATTCTTACACGAAGCTCTTCAGCCGTCACCTCAAGTCTACCATATAAACAAGCAAGTACACCTTATTATATATATAACGACTCCAAGGGCAAAGGATTCGTAATTGTTGCAGGCAACGATGCCATGGGGCAAGTATTAGCATATAGCCATGAAGCAAACCTGGATACAACTCGGTTGAATCCAGAAGTAGCCTATCTTCTCCACGAATACCGCCAGGTTTACAAAGAACTTAATAATAATTCAAAGCTTTCTACGGCTGCATATTCATCCCAGACAACTAGTTCACAAGATGAAATCAAGCCTCTCCTCCACTCTCATTGGAGCCAAGAATCACCTTATAATAAGTACACTGGCTATTACACGGGATGCGTTGCAACCGCCATGTCACAGCTGATGTTCTATCATCAATGGCCTATTGTTGGTAGAGGACAACATACCTATACAACGACAATTGACCAACAGCAACATTCTGCGGACTTCTCTAAATCAGTCTATCAGTGGGACTTAATGGACAATGACTATCGTTATGGACACTACAACGAAGCGCAAGCCAATGCCGTTGCTCACCTAATGAGTGATGTTGGTGTAGCGGTTAATATGCAATATTCCAATAGTGGAAGTAGTGCTCAAAATGGTAGTGCTTTGAATGCACTTCGTACGTATTTTAATTATGACGCAACAATGATTGCCAAGGGAGATGAGGGCATTGCACAATTCACCGAGATAATTAAGAATGAGTTACGCAATGGTTTTCCTCTTTATATATCAGGCAATCCTGGAGGTGGCAGAAGCGGTCATGCGTGGGTAGCCGACGGCTTTGATCGTAATGACTTGATACACATGAACTTTGGTTGGGGTGGTCAGGCGGATGGCTATTATTCGTTAAGAGCCTTAAACATAAGCTCTTCTGGCAAGGAATTTAATGGTAATGCGTTGAGTTTCGGGAAGCAATTAATCATCATCCTAGCCCATCCGAATAAAGCAGGAGTGGCTAAGATTGATTACAAATTGCGTGAGGAAGCACCTAACATTGCCTTTAATAACGAAGCTGATCTGCACTTTATAGGCGGTGAACCAACCACTTTAGAACAGAAGGAAATAGCCTATAAGAACTTTACAAATCAAAGTTCTATACCTTTCCAAGGCGACTTTGGAGTTGGTATCTATGATGAACAAGGACAGACAATAGCTGTTTTTCCATCAGATAGTCATAGCAAAGGTGGTTATACTCAGGAGTATTTTAAGATGAATGAAGGTAAGATTGTATCTGGAGGACTCGTCTTTCAAGATGTCACCTTCACGATTGATTTAAGTAGACTTCACGATGGTGTCTACTCTCTCTCACCTATTGTCTGTGCCCGAAAAGACAATGGAGAATGGGGCGAATGGGTGATGATAAAGAAGGCTCCACGCTATGTTTTCGAGGTTAAAGGGGCTAATATCACTTATCGTGAAAAGCCTTCTTTAGATGCTTCCTTCCAGTTTGCTTCATTGCCAACAACCGATGGGGAGGTGCAAGCGGGCAGCGACTTTAGACTTCATCTTGCCATTCGTAAGTTATGTGCTAAGCCTTTCGATGGTAAGATACAACTAGACTTCTTAAACGATAAAGACCAATCAGTTTATACGCATACTACTAAGAGTGTCGACTTTGATGACTTTGCAACAACCCGTTTAAACCTACTTCTTTCACTTCCAGATAACCTCCTCCCAGGGCATTACCGACTGCGTGCAACCATAACAAGCGACTATAGTGATGAGACTTGTATAGTAGGTGATGTGAATCAAATAGAGCCTTGTTACATTGATGTCATAAAGGTTGACCGCTCTCAGGAACTCCTTTCTAATGCGTTTGGATTTGTTCAGAACAATGCACAAGAGTCCATCGAGAGTTCTAATATAGATGTTCGTCGAGAAGGACTCATCAAAGTTGGATGCCTTATTTACGCCAAGGAGGATGCGAATTACAATGGTTCTGTCATATTAACTCTTATAGATAACGAAACTAAAGAGCATATTCCGCTATCGACTTACCCGAATAGTATCAATCTAGCGAACGCCTCGGATGGTGTTACCATCATGAGTGGATGGCTGAAAGACAAGGACTTAAAGCTCATCAATCATCGGCAATATCGATTAGCCCTCATCGCTAATATAGATGGTAAGGAGCTAGATTTATGGCCAAGAAAGGCTTCTCCCCTACTCGTCTCTATCGTCAATGGATCTTACATTCCAACGCCTAATGGCATTGACGAATTACATTCTAAAGAGCAAATCAGCTATTTCAATGGACTGTTAGAGGTAACACATAGTGGTTTAAAACACGTTGATATCTATACGATTAATGGGCAACTTCTTCTCCATCAAACGATTAATGAGGGAGATAGAGTTGCCATTCCACTAGCTCCATCAGCCTATATTATAAAGGTGACTACCGATAAAGGAGATTTCACGAAGAAGTTAATTTGCCATTAATTAATGATTCCCAACCAATGTCTCAAAGCTATTTAGTAACTTTGCATATCAAACAATAAGCATAATGGAAACGACAGAATTACAATATCCTAACGAAGAGAAGTTTAAGAATAACTTGGTAAGCTATCTGCAAGAACATGGTCTTGTGGATGAGATGTTACCAGATGCTATTGATATTGAAGGGAAATGGCTGGAGATTGCCCAGGCGTATTTACCAGACGGAACAAGGGAGTTTTCAGCTTATCCCACAGTCTCCTTAGGCTGGATGATGTATGTTGGTATGGCTGTTGCCAAGTATTGGGATGAAGATTGGGAACTATATAATAAGGTGGAAAACCTCTATACTTATCTTCGTGACCGCATTGATTATGACCACATGGACGACTATATTTGTGAGAAAGTCCTACTTCTCTCAGCCGAAGATCATCAACGGTTAGCAAGTGTTGTAGGCGAATGTGCCGCACGAACAAATAGTCTCCTTCATCATTTAGGATTAGCTCCTGGTAGTCCAGAGGCTTTCCACTCTTATGTAGCAGCACTCCATCAACTTTACACCATGGGCGCAGCTATGCAATTAAAGACCATGGGCTATCACATGACGAAATTATAAGTTGAAAGCCTCCACACGCTCTTCAGAAGAGCAAGTAACCATGACTTTGGAATAAAGGAAACGCCTTCTTCAAATGAAAGAAGGCGTTTCTTCGTAATGAAAAGAGCCTTTCCTTCTAGCAAGGAAAGGCTCTTCTTGATAGCAGGAAGCAATCTCCTGTCTTTTAAAAAATGATAGTATAGGAAACAAACCATTGTTTACTCCTATACAGAAGATTAATTCTGACCTTTCTTCTGACGCTCTTTCTTAATCTTATCTTGTATCATCTGATAATGCGAAATAGCGTGCTTACGAGCACTGATAATCTGATATCTATAAACGAAACAAGTAGTGAAGAAATAGATAGTAGCCTGTATCCACAACGCTCTCACTTCAGGGAGAATGTCATTAATAGTGCCTCCCATTGATGCTATTCGTAGATAGCCACGAACGCCAAAGGTGGACGGAATGATCCAACTGAAGCCCTGCCATATCCCTGGAATACTACTTTGAGGCCAAGAAGCACCTGTTAAGAATAGGAAAGGAATGGACGTAAAGACCACAAGGAGCATGACGTTTTCACGATAGCGAACAAGACATGAGAGGGTCATACCAAAGAAGATCACAGCAAGCAAGTAGGGTATTAAGAGCCAAAAGAGGTCAGTTGGGCGTGCTAACATCGTAAAGCTGAAGAAGTGCGGGACTGCCATTGTGACGTAAGCAGCCATCACGCAATAGACCATAAAGTAACAGAACGACTTGCCGAAGACTATTTTTAGGATTCCATCATAGTGCTTTCCGATTGGAACAAGGTCCTGGAAGCGATTGTTCTCACGTGCTGTACCAGCCGATAAGCCTATTCCTAAGAGCAAAGTCTGCTGTAAGATGAGGATTAAAACGCCTGGTAAGATAGCGTTACCATAGCCACCTGTAGTGTTAAAGATGGGTTCTGCGTCAACAATCATGGGTTCCGTAGTCAACTCCTCATCCCTTTTTGTGAATGAGAAAGAGTGAGTTTTCACTTTGTTAGCCCCCATCTCGAGTGCAACAGCTTGTGCGGTTTGATAGATAGCCTTATAGGTTAACATCAAACTCATATCACAATAGACCCCAACATGTGCTTGTTCCCCCCTATTCAAGGTCTCATCAAAGTTAGAAGGAAAGTATAATACGCCGTGAACTGCCTGCTTACCAACAAGGTTCTTAGCCTCATCTAGACTATTACAATAGTATGCAGCCTTCACATCAGGGGCTGCATCGAAGTCACGAATGAACTCCCTTGAAGAGGCAGTGTGCGATAAGTCGACAATAGCGACAGGCACATCACGCACCACCTCATTGTTATAAATCCACGAATAAAGCAGCGGATAAGCAAGAGGAACTAGTAAGAAGAATATTAACACACCCTCATCTTTCACCGTACTCTTCAATTCCAACCACCAGATATAACAGATAGATGAAAGGAAGTCAAGTGGTTGCTTGAGTACTTCTCTCAGTGTGAATCTTGTTTTATTATTATTCGACATAGATAATTATCAGCATTTATTCCTTTCAAGCAAAGGATATGTTCAATCAGTTATGGTATATAAACATATTCCAGCATAGCACGTTTCAAGTTCCATAGAACAAGTATGGGAGAGACCGCAAAGGCTACTAGAGCCATCACATTAACCCACGCCTCGACAAGAGGGAAGCCATTGAAGACGCAAAGCTGATAAACCATATAGTAATGACGAAGTGGTATGATCTGTGCCAGAGACTCTATCATTCCATCCATAGCAAAGAGTGGGAAGGTAGCTCCACAGGCTGAGAAACCAACGACAGCCCACAATGAACAAACGCTCATAGACATGCGTAAGGAAGGGATAAGACCAAAGACAAAGACGCCAAAGCCCTGCGATGAGAGGACAGTAAGCACTGCCATTAGGATGATCATGTGCAATCCTCCAGGGTGAGGGAAGTCCAGGTAGCCATAGACATACCACTCATATCCGAGGAAGATAGTTAAGAATATCAACGTTTGAGGGAGAAGTTTTCCTGTGACAGCAAGCATGATGTTGTTATTAGCTAGCTGCATCCATTGGTGCGCCCTACCAAACTTTAACTCTGTTCCTATCGAATAGACGGTGATGAGTAACATAAATAACACGAGGATACCAGGTACCATGATACTCGTTAAATATATGTTATAACTCATCCACGGGTTGCCTATCATGTGAACATCTAAGGCTATCGGCTGTATGAACTCCTTAATCTCTTTAGGTGTTTTACCAAGCATTTGGAGCTTTGCCGCACCCATTGCTGCCGACCCAAGAGCGGTCACTGTCTTCATATCCTTGTATAACATTCCACCTGCAACAAGCGTCACATTACTATAATAAAGAGATACATGTGGCTGGCGTTGAGCGATGAGTTCGGCTGTAGTTCCTGCTGGAATATAAAGGAAACCATATATCTCGTTGCGTTGAATAGCTTGTCTCGCCTCGGCAACGCTATTGTAATGAGCAACTACATGTGTACTTTGGAAGGCATCTAACTGACGTATTAAGGCACGTGTGGTGGATGTGTTATCATTGTCAACAACGCCACATGGCAACTTTTCGGGTTGCCCTTCATGCATTAAGGAAGTGAAGAAGATGATGGTAACTAATGGGAAAACAACCATACAACAGATGTAGATTGGGTTATGAACCATCAATCCCACTTCCCGAGAAGAGAGTGCGAGAAGTCTTTGCACACCCTTACCAAGAGAATTGAAAAACGATTTTATGTTGAATGATAACTTCATTATAAAAAGAAAAAAACTCTTCCTTATTTAATAATCAACGACATACCAGGTTTTAAACCATCGACTTTCTGCACTGGACGAGCCTTTACTTGGAAGGTCTTTAAGTCGTATTGTCCACTGCTCTTCGTAGCTTTCCACACAGCGTAAGAACCTTGGTCTTTGAGTGAGGTAACCTGCATTTCTATCTGTCTATCAAGTGCTGGGACAAACACCTTGAACTTAGTTCCAACCTTCATGTCCTTTAATTGATCCTCACGAACATTGAAGGTACCCCATATATCATTGACCATTGAGATGCTCATGATAGGACTGCCAAATCCAACGAGTTCGCCCACTTTAGGATAGATGGTCTCTACTTCGCCATCAGCTGTTGCACGTTGAACAGTCTCTTTGAGTACTGAACGAACCACATCAACAGCCGAGCGAGCTGCCTGAGCCTGCTTCTTTGCAGCCAACTTTGCCTCCTCTCGTGCCCCACTCTTGGCTAGTTCCCATTGCGACTTAGCGACTTGTACACCTGCTTGAGTTGCTTCAAAGGCAGCCTTCGCCTCGTCACGCTTCTGTGCACTCATTACTCCCTCGTCGAAGAGTCGTTGCATACGTCCATAGGTCTTTTCGGCTATTCCGTTCGCAGCAATAGCCTGTTGATAAACCTGATAAGCACTTTCAACAGCCTCACGACGTGTTGGAGCCTCGGCTAAAGCACTCAAGGCATCGGTCGCACCAGCGGTTGCTTCAGCCACTTTCTCCTGTGCGTTGGCTTCAGGAATAGCCAGTTTTGCTAGGATATCACCCTTATGAACATGGTCACCTTCCTTTACTAAGAGTTCAGTTACACGTCCTGGTAGCTTACAAGCTACACGATATTCACTCACTTCAACCTCTCCCTGGATAATTTCGGGGCTGCGATCAATCGTGAAATAACCAATCACTGCAACGATGATAACCACACTAACAAAGCCTAAAACAGCTAGAAGGATATTATTATGTTGTGATTTTGCTGACATAAATATTGTTGTTTTAATTTTAAAGAACCTATTTTCACCTCTATATATTATAGCTCTCCGATAGCTTTCTGAACACTCGTTTGTGCTAACTTAACAGCTATCTCTGCATCAATTATCGCTGTGCGGGCTATCTGCCAGGCTGTTTGAGCCGTCATAACATCAGTTACTGTCATCACACCTTCTCGAAAACCAACATTCGCACAACGTAGATTCTCATCTGCTGCAGACATATTCTTTCGTGCTGTGGCAAGCTCCTTATTGGCATCTCTGAGCCGTAGACGACTCTGTTCAATATCAAGTTCTATCTTCTTATGAGCGTCATTTAATTCCATTTGTGCTATACTCGTTGCCGTCTTACTAGCACATATCTTATACCGATTCGCACCCCATGTCCATAGCGGCATCTGCACTGTTACACCAATATTCCATACTCCCGAAAAACGATTCTGAAACCCATTAAAGACGTTAGGATTCATCACTGAGTATCCACCTGTTAGTAAGATGTGAGGGAGATAGAGCGCTGTTACGAGTTTGGTGTTCTGCTTACTGATGTCAACAGCATTCTGTAATAAACGCAGTTCGGGGCGTGCTTTAGTGATAGTGGCACTATCTGAGGCTGCATTTAAACGATTATCAAGTTGAGAGGAAGGCGTTGCTAGAATATCAGCATCTCCTTCATCAGCTAATAGAATATCCCCATCTAGACCAATACCACATAGTTCACACAATGCCATCTTAGCAAGTGATACACCGCTTTGAATACGTGCTAACTGTAAGTCGGCAGTGTTAACTACAACGTCAACTTTCAATCCATCAGCCCTTGTAGCTACCCCTTCGTTAATCATCTTCTTGACATCATCATCCAGTTTCTGTGCTAAGTTGCGATATTGAAGAGCAAGTGTTTGCTTCTTCTTGAGCGATACTGCCAGCCAGTAAGCATTATCAACACCATATAGAACAAGCTGTCTTTTCAATTCGATATTGTTCTGTGCTACCTGCTCACCAAGGGCTGCCATGTCATTAGCGGCTTTAATGGCTCCACCCATATAAATAGGTTGACTGACAATAACACCACCTGCATAAACATTCCTAGTATTGGTTCGGAAAGCGTCAGTGACGGTTGTTCCAATATTATTGGCAGCCTGCGTTAATGGAGAAGCAATGCTATTCAGTACCTGACCTAACTGTTGTGCTGTCTGTTGACTAATAATCCCCTGCTGTGCAAGAGAACTTAAGCTCTGACCTAGTTGATTACCCAACTGCCCTACAGAATTAGTTCCGATGTTGGTAAGAGCAGACTTCTGTTTACCATTCAAAATCGACACTTCGCGTGAGAAATGTTGATATCCTGCAAGCCCATCTACTCTTGGAAGGTATTTAGTTTTAGCCGCTTTATGTGTGTTCTCAGCAACATCTGCAGTCATCTTAGATATCTTCAACTGTCGATTGTTCTGCAAAGCTAACTCTCTACATTGGGCTAATGACAACACATTCTGCGCATAGGTGCTGTGGAAAGTACAGAGTACTAGTACACAAGTAAATAGTCTTCTCATTTATAATTGTTACACTTTTAAATTGGAGAATGCAAATATAACCTTTTTAAATGACTTACTTGTCAAATAGAGTATGTTAATCCTTAAATAAAAAAAAAACACCTATTTTTAAGGAAGTATAGGACAACTTTAGAAATAAATAACTATCTTTGCAACCATTATCTGTATTAAATACAAAGTAAGAAAACATTTCATCGTGACAAAGAAGAGCTTTTTTTATCGTGCATATGACCTCTATTATGATGGCTTCAAGCACATGACTTTAGGCAAGACATTATGGATGGTGATTATAGTTAAGCTAGTCATTATCTTCTTAGTGCTTAAAGTTTTCTTCTTTCCAAACTACTTAAAACAAAGAACAAAGCCTGGTAAAGAAGGTGACTTTGTTGAGCAACAGCTTTTGAAACGTTAGTTACAACGACTATTCAAGTAGCTTGTTTTTAACCCAAATGACATTTATTTCAATTCAAAACAATTAATAATTAACAGAGAAACAATGGAAAACCTACTCTTAACCATTGACCCAGGAACAGTTGACTGGTCGCGTGCGCAGTTCGCACTGACAGCCATCTATCACTGGTTATTCGTCCCTTTGACACTAGGATTAGCTGTCATTATGGGTATTATGGAGACCTGTTATTACCGTACGCGTAAGGAGTTTTGGCGCTCAGCAGCCCAGTTTTGGCAGCGACTCTTTGGTATTAACTTTGCCATGGGAGTGGCTACTGGTATCATACTAGAGTTCGAGTTTGGTACTAACTGGAGTAATTACTCTTGGTTTGTTGGCGACATCTTCGGTGCTCCACTAGCAATAGAAGGAATCTTAGCGTTCTTTATGGAGTCCACATTCGTTGCTGTTATGTTCTTCGGATGGTCGAAGGTCTCTGCTGGTTTTCACCTCGCTTCGACATGGTTAACAGGCTTAGGTGCAACGTTATCAGCATGGTGGATTCTTGTTGCCAACGCTTGGATGCAATATCCAATAGGCTGTACTTTCAACCCAGAGACGATGCGTAACGAGATGACCTCATTCTTGGACGTAGCCTTGAGTCCGTTTGCTATAGATAAGTTCACCCATACAGTCACCTCTGCTTGGGTACTTGGTGCAGCCTTCACAGTCGGTGTAAGTTGCTGGTATCTATTGCGTAAACGCCACGTGGAACTCGCTAAGCAAAGTATCAAGATAGGTTCTATTGTTGGTTTAGTAGCCTCTCTCTTAGCAGCATCTACAGGTCATGAGTCTGCTTACATGGTAGCTCAAACACAGCCAATGAAGCTCGCTGCAATGGAAGCATTGTATGAGGGAGGCAATAGCCAGAGCCTTACTGGTATTGCAATGGTCAATCCTTTTAGCCAACCAGACTATATGAATGAGTCTGAACCACCTATGCGTGTGGCAGTTCCCAATATGTTATCAATCCTCGCAACTAAGTCTACTACTGGCTATGTACCTGGTGTTCGAGACATTATCAAGGGCTATACTAAGGCAGATGGAACCAAAGAACCATCCTTGAAAGAGAAGCAAGAAAGAGGCAAGAGAGCCATTCAAGCACTCAAAGACTATCGTGCAGGAAAGAACAAGGAGACCAATAAGAAGATCCTTGATAGTGATATGAAATACTTTGGTTATGGCTATATCAAAGATGCTAATCAACTGGTACCTTACATCCCAATTAACTTCTGGGCATTCCGCACAATGGTAGGTCTTGGCTGTTTATTCATCCTTGTCTTTGCTCTAATGTTATTCATTCTTTATAGGAAAGACATTACTCGTCCACGTTGGTTACAATATCTGGGACTAGCATTGATACCGCTCGCTTACATTGCAAGTGAGAGTGGTTGGCTTGTTGCCGAGTTTGGTCGTCAACCTTGGACAATACAAGATATGCTACCTACTTGGGCTGCTGTTAGTGACCTGTCAAGTGGTGGTATCGCCTTCACCTTCTTCCTCTTTCTTGTGTTATTTACGGCTATGTTAACCGTAGAGATTAGTATTATGTGTAAGCAAATAAAGAAAGGACCAGCTCTATGACATATTATTTCCTACAAAACTATTGGTGGTTTATCATCTCACTATTGGGTGCGTTGCTTGTATTCTTACTATTCGTACAAGGCGCTAACTCGATGATCTTCCAGTTAGGAAAGACTCCTGACGACCGCAGAATGTTGATTAACTCCACTGGACGTAAGTGGGAGTTCACCTTTACAACACTTGTTACATTCGGCGGGGCATTCTTTGCTTCATTCCCATTGTTCTATAGTACGAGCTTTGGAAGTGCTTATTGGATATGGTTACTAATCCTGTTTACATTCATCATACAGGCTATTAGCTATGAATTTCAGAACAAGGCGGGTAACATCTTTGGTGTTCGTACATTCCAAACATGCCTTATCATCAATGGTATTCTTGGTCCGTTGCTCTTAGGCGGAGCTGTTGCAACCTTCTTCACAGGCTCTAACTTCATCGTTGAAAAGGCTAACATCACCAATAGTATGCAACCCGTTATCTCTCATTGGGCTAATGGTTCACGTGGACTTGACGTCTTGCTCAATCCTTGGGTAGTCATCTTTGGTATTGCGGTGGTGTTCTTAGCACGCATCCTGGGTACGCTCTACATTAATAATAATGTGAACGACGATACAATCCGTACCCGTGTTCGCAAGCAGTTATTGGTTAATACCATTCTATTCTTGCTCTTCTTCTTACCTTTCCTCATTGTTACTTTGTTCAGCGAGGGCTATGCGGTAAATGAAGCAGGTACTATCGTCATGGAACCAATGAAGTATTTTAATAACCTACTAACGATGTGGCCATTGGCTATTATCCTTCTCGTGGGTGTTATCCTACTTCTTTTTGGAATCATCAAGACCATCCTTAAACCCAATTATGTGCGTGGTATATGGCCTGCAGGTATAGGAGTTGTATGTGTGGTATTGGTTCTCTTCCTCATTGCAGGATGGAACAACACAGCTTACTATCCCTCTACTGCCGACTTACAGAGTTCTTTGACCATTCAAAACAGCTCATCAAGTGAGTTCACACTCAAGGCTATGTTCTACGTAAGTTTCCTCGTTCCATTCGTCTTGGCATACATTGTTTATGCTTGGAGAGCCATTGATAAGAAGGCTATCGATAGACAAGAAATAACAGAGGATGACCATGCTTATTAATTTGTAAGCGCATATTTCAAACATAGAAAACCATCAAAGGTGAGAGTTGCAACCTATCTGTAGGTTCTTCTCTCACCTTTCTCTTTGTCCTTTAAAACCAACTAAAAAAGCATTATTAAGGTTTCCCTTGCCTGTTATTAGTCTATTTTTATATACCTTTGCAAGGCTCTCTACCTTTATAAGGTATCGTTGAGGAGCAACCTTATAAGTTATAAGATCAACTAAAGATAATGGCAATGAAGAAGGGACTAGTACTTGAAGGAGGAGCCATGCGTGGGCTTTTCTCCGCTGGTGTAATAGATATTCTCATGGAAAACAACCTATTACCAGATGGCGTTATAGGTGTTTCTGCTGGTGCAGCCTTTGGTTGTAACATTAAGTCGAAACAGCCTGGACGCGTCATAAGGTATAATAAGAAGTTAGCACATGACTGGCGTTACGCCTCCTTCCGTTCGCTTCTAACCACCGGAGACTACTTTGGTGGCGAGTATGCTTACCATTATATGCCTCGTCATCTAGATTATTTTGATGTTGAGACATTCAATAATAACCCTATGGAGTTTTGGGCAGTTTGCACGAACGTAGGCACTGGCAAGGCGGTATATAAGCGTTTGATGGAAGTGGATAACAACTGTCTCGAATACATTCGGGCGTCTGCTTCGATGCCGATAGCCGCTCGTATCGTTACAGTAGAGGGCAAGAAACTCTTAGATGGTGGTATTGCCGACTCCATCCCATTGCGTTTTTTCCAAGAGCAAGGCTACGATCGCAACCTAGTTGTGCTCACTCAACCAGCTAACTACGTGAAGGAACCTAACAAACTCATGCCTCTTATGCGCCTTTGGTTGCGTCGCCACCCTCGTATCATACGTGCTTTAGAACAGCGACATATCATGTATAACAACCAGTTAGAGTATGTTCGTCAAGAGGAAAAGAAGTCCAACACACTCGTTTTACGCCCCGAGGCAGCCCTAACCATAGGGCATCTTTCACACAACCCAGACGATATGCAAGCCACATACGAGCATGGCAGAAAGGTTGCAACAAAGCATTTAGAAGAAATAAAAGCTTTCTTTAGCGAATAAAGAAACGCCCTTCTCCATGTGAGAAGGGCGTTTCTTCATCGTGAAGAGAGCCTTTCCTTACTATGACGGAACGCCCTCTTTGTTTTGAGAGGAGGATGAATAGGCACATAACCACCTATTCTTC
The DNA here is from genome assembly GCF_041433025.1 of Prevotella sp. 20925_1_30. Classification (NCBI taxonomy): domain Bacteria; kingdom Pseudomonadati; phylum Bacteroidota; class Bacteroidia; order Bacteroidales; family Prevotellaceae; genus Prevotella; species Prevotella sp. 20925_1_30. Next base: position 86,554 of record NZ_JAPWAR010000004.1, read on the forward strand.
AGTCTCTTACTGAGTGATAGTTTGTATCTTCTCTACCCTCTTTGCGAGTGCTAATGACTTAGGACTAAGTTTCCCTTTAAGGTACTTCTCCATGATAAGACCAGCTATCGGAGCAGCCACATCAGCACCGAAACCACCATGCTCAACGTACACGGCGATGGCAATCTTCGGATGATTCATCGGTGCAAAACCAATGAATGCAGAGTGATCTTTGCCTGCGTTCTCCGCAGTACCTGTCTTTCCACAGACAGGATAGGTTGTTCCATTCAATATTGTAGCCGTTCCCTTCGTCACAGCCTGACGCATTCCTTCTATCACAGGACCGTAAGCAGCAGCCGAAACTTTAGTTTGGTGCGGTGTCAGGAAGCGTGAAGGAAGGGGCACATAATCCGTGTTTTTGTGAATATGAGGGGTGAAGAAGAACCCACGATTGGCTATTGTGGCTGCGAGGTTACACAGTTGAAGAGGCGTAACAGTGATGTCTCCTTGCCCCATACCAGCCCACATGATGGTCTTGGGAGTCCAACCTGTCTTGTAACGACGCGTTAGGTAGTTCACATTCGCTACCAGTCCGCCTCGTTCGCCAGGCATATCTATACCCAAAGGACCGCCTAATCCCATACTAACTAAGTAATCGCGCCACACCGTAACAGCCTCATCTTTAGAGCCATACTTCTGTGTGTTGCCTATCATGGAGAGGTAGGACTTGAGGAACCAAGTGTTACATGAGACCGCTAAAGCACCTATTAAAGGCTCTGGGGAGTAATGGTGATGACACTTCACCTTTATGTTTCCGTCACGGAAACCATCGTGACAAGCAATCTTGGTATCGCTCTTTACCAATCCTTCCGATAAGTAAATCAAGGCTTGAGCAGGCTTAATTGTGGAGCCAGGAGGGTAAGCTGTGGCTATAGCTAAGCCGTCATTAGGACCATCGGGAGAATTGGTTACCATGCAAAGGACCTCTCCTGTGGCTGGATCAAGTGCCACGATACTCCCTTTCTTACCCTTCATCAGATTCGTTCCAAGCTCTTGCAGCAATGGACGGAATGTGAGGGGAGTTTGCTCATGAAACTCTTGTGCATGCAAGCTACCGATACTTAGGAATGGTAATGATAGTATTGCTATCTTGAAAGAAGCAATTATCTTGTTACTAAATGACTTATACATCTACTATTAAATTTTATCTTAAACTATTATTCTTATACTTATCTATCATATTGGAGGGCAAAATTACAAATAAAAATGAAGCCCATTAGCAACCTTCGGATAGTTTATAATTTATTTAGAAAGCGCTCAATAAATGTCAATCAAACTAAAGGCGAATATTGCTAAGTGACGTTCCTGACATGAAACGATCTAGGTCGACGAAGCCTCGGATGCCGTTTACTCTACCCCGTTCACTAAACTGCCAGATGTTATGTCGGCCTACTCCCTTAATCGAAGGACGCTCCGCACTATACTTACCAAGGAACAGGAAGTTCTGATTAAAGCGTGGCGCAAGGTGCGAATTATAGAAGTTTGCTTGCGAGTAAATCAATGGTCTCTTCCCGTAATGCTTCTTTATTAACCACGAAAAGACGGCTACACTGTCTTGAACTTGCTTGCGTGTCCACCCTCGAACACCCTCTCGTTCAACGTCAATCATCGGTATGAGATCCTGAGAATAGCGCTTAATCATTCGATAGAAATGGCGAAATTGCTGACGAATAGGTGTCTTTGAGGATAGATAATGGTAGGAGCCGCACCGCAACCCATGCTTACGTGCCTCACGAATATTGCGTTCGTAATACTCATCCTTTATAGTGGTTCCCTGCGTTGCTTTGATATATACGAATTGAATCTGGCGGTTCTTTGCAACTTCCGACCAGTTAATTTTACCCTGATGATGCGATACATCGATGCCATCGAAGTGACGTTTCGGCTCTTTGGAAGACTTAGCAGTAATAGTCTGAACACTCACCAGCAACAAAGAAAACAATAAGCAGACGATACCGAAAGGTCTAATATAAGATAACTTAACCATTGAATGTAATCTAAAAAAGAATTATCCTTGCTCTAAAAATACGTTAGTTTTATCCTAAATAACAACTAATACTAACTGCAAAATTACCATATTTTTCCCGAACAAACACATAAAAATCCGAGAATAATGACTATCTTTGCAACGTAAATACATATTGATACATCAGTTAAATGAGTAGTCAGGACATCACCCAACAGCTCATTCTCACCATAAATGAGCTCTCGAAACCTCAAGCCCTGCAAGGTCTCTTCCACGAACATCGTGATGGTGACCCCTTGCCATCGGCTTCTGAACTGGAAGAAATTATCAGTTTGGCTCGATCCATACTCTTTCCAGGATTCTTCGGGAGGTCTTCAGTGAACACAGATACTATAAAGTATCAAATTGGAGTGAGCGTTGAGAAACTGCATAAACTACTAAGTCGTCAGGTCATGGCAGGGCTTTGCTTTAATGAAGATTGCCATTGCCCCAATGCCGCCGATAAGCGAGTATGTATGAAGGAGGAGGCTGACAAGATAGCAGAAAGAATCATTGAGAAGTTTCCAACATTACGTAAGACGCTTTCAACAGACATTCAGGCGGCTTTCGATGGAGACCCTGCTGCAAGCAACCAAGGCGAGGTGATCTCTTGTTACCCAGCCGTTAAAGCTATTATCAACTATCGATTAGCACACGAGCTAGTACTTGAGAACGTTCCACTCATCCCACGTATGATTACAGAAATGGCGCATTCTGAGACGGGAATAGACATCCATCCTGCTGCAAGCATTGGTTCTCACTTCACAATAGATCATGGAACTGGTGTAGTGATAGGGGCTACTTGTATCATTGGAAACCATGTTAAACTGTATCAGGGAGTGACACTTGGAGCCAAAAGTTTCCCTCTTGATAAGGATGGAAAGCCTATCAAGGGTATTCCCAGACATCCAATACTCGGAGATAATGTGGTTGTCTATGCCAATGCAACCGTCCTTGGACGTATTACAATAGGGCGAGATTGCGTCATAGGAGCCAACGTTTGGGTGACTAGAGATATGCGCCCGAAGTCGAAGAAGTATAAACAAACAAAAGTAGACATCCTTAACACCGACTTTGATAATGGTGGAGGAATATAAGAGAGAACCCTTATCAGCACTTTAATTGTATATAATTTATATCACACATAATGCAAGAATTTGAACTTATCGCTAAGACCTTCATGGGCTTGGAACAAGTGTTAGCACAGGAGTTAACCGATCTCGGGGCTAACAATGTACAAATTGGTCGACGCATGGTAGCGTTTACGGGCAATAAAGAAACTATGTATCGTGCCAACTTCCAGTTGCACACTGCCATCCGAATACTTAAGCCTATCGCACATTTCAAGGCGCGTAGTGCAGAGGACATGTACGATGAGGTGCGTAAGATCGATTGGAGTCAATACATCCAAGAAGGTAAGACTTTCTCTGTCGATTCAGTAGTTTATTCCGAAGAGTTCACCAATTCTCGCTTTGTTACTTATAAGGTGAAAGATGCCATCGTAGACCAGTTTAGAGAGCGAACGGGTACACGTCCTAACATCTCAGTAAGCAATCCAGACATTCGATTGAATATACATGTTGCAGAAGACAATGCCACTCTTTCGCTCGATTCTAGTGGTGAGTCTCTACACCGCCGTGGCTATCGTCAAGAGAGCGTTGAGGCTCCTTTAAATGAGGTGTTAGCCGCTGGTATGATTCTAATGACTGGTTGGCAAGGCGAGACAGACTTTATTGATCCAATGTGTGGATCAGGCACTTTGCCTATCGAGGCAGCGTTAATTGCACGCAACATATCGCCTGGTGTATTCCGAAAAGAGTTCGCCTTTGAGAAGTGGCCAGACTTTGATCAGGAGCTATTCGATATGATTTACAACGATGACTCACAAGAACGTGAGTTCAAACATCACATCTTTGGATATGATACAGACATGAAGGCGGTCAATACGGCACGCATGAATGTAGCTGCTGCAGGCTTCTCTCGTGATATAACTATCGAACAGCAAGACTTTAAGGACTTCTCTCAACCAAAGGAGAAGAGCATTATTGTGATGAATCCCCCGTATGGCGAACGCATATCAACACCTAATCTTTTAGGCACATATAAGATGATTGGAGAGCGACTCAAGCACCAGTTTATGGGTAATGAGGCGTGGATATTGTCTTACAGAGAGGAGTGCTTCCGTCAAATAGGGCTCAAACCAAGTATTAAGATACCTGTATATAATGGCTCGTTGGAGTGTGAGTTCCGTCGTTATCAGCTCTTTGATGGTAAGATGAGCACCTTCCGTCATGACGGAGGAATCATCAAAACCGAAGAAGAAAAGCGTGAGATGGCACAGAAACACCGCTTCAAAAAGGAGCGAGAGTTTAAGAAGAGACTTGAAGAGAACGATGAGAACGCTGAGGCGGACATACGTTCTTTCACATTCCACAGCCTTGACAAGGGTAGATTTGGTGGTGGCAAGTTCCGCGACGAACGCCCAACTCGCCGTCCTAAGTTCGATGGTGAAGACCGCAATAGGAAACGTCCTTTCAGACAGGAAGACGATCGGAAGTTTGGCGGGAAACGCTTTGATAAATCTAACAAGCGCGGTGGTTACCGTGGCAAAAACACGTATAAACATGAAGATTAAATCATTACTTAGTCTCGTGGGGCTCGTTGCTCTTACGGGACTTTTACGTCCTACTCCAAGTATGGCACAGCGTCAGTTCACCTTAGAAGACCTTAACTTCGGTGGTACCAATTATCGTAACATGCGCCCAGAAGCACGTTATCTAACGTGGTGGGGAGGCAAGTTAGTAAGACAAGACCTCAACTCTTGCTCTCTTGTTGATAGTAAGACTGGTAAGGAGACAAGCCTTTTCAGCCTCGATGACATCAATCATTGGGCAGGCTTGGAGAAGTCGAATGAGGTTGTACGACACCTCTATTCAGCTGAATTTCCATACCCTGATCGTCCTGTTGTGATGGTTAAGAATGGAACAGAAGACCTATTTGTTAACTTCAAGACTCATAAACTTGAAAAGCGAATCACACGCCCTTCTAACACACAGGCAAGCGATCGGAACGAACAAGATATGACCGCTTTCGTGCGTAATCATCAGTTGTTTGTTACCGAGAAGGATGGTAAGGAGCATCAGTTAACGACTGATGGTTCAAGCGATATAGTATATGGTCAGAGTGTTCACAGAGATGAGTTTGGTATCAACGGGGGACTCTTCTGGAGTCCAAAAGGTAATCGTCTAGCCTTCTATCGCATGGATCAGAGCATGGTTAGTGCATATCCTCTTGTTGACATTCCAGAGCTTGATTGGACACCAGAAAAGGGTGAGTCACGTGCTGCAAAGGCTGCACCTATTAGATACCCTATGGCTGGTGAGACCTCACATAAGGTGACTGTCGGTGTCTATGACGCCTCTACTGGCAAGGTTCTGTACCTTCAAGCAGGTGATCCAACCGATCGTTACTTTACCAATATAGCATGGAGTCCTGACGAGAAAACCATCTATATGTTTGAAGTCAATCGTGATCAGAATGATTGTCGACTTGTTTCTTATGACGCAACAACGGGTAAGAAGCTCAAAGAACTGTATCGAGAGACAGATGCAAAGTACGTAGAACCAACGCACCCTATCGTCTTCTTGCCTTGGAACGACAATGAGTTCATCCTTCAAAGTCAAAAGGATGGATACAACCACATATACCTATTTAATAAGGAGGGACAGCAGATTAAGCAGCTCACAAGCGGTAAGTGGGTTGTAATAGACGTGCTCGGCTTTAATACGAAACAAAAGAGTATCGTCTATGTATCCAACGAGTGCAACCCAATTCAGCGTAATACGTGGCTTGTGAACGTATCTACTGGCAAACGAACACTGCTTGACAATGGTCGTGGTTACCACTTCGCAACATTAAGCAAAGATGGTGGTATGTTGCTGGATAACTATAGTGAGCCAACAGTCCCACGTAAGTATGACATTATCGCAGTAGGTGCTAACCCACAGCGAACCAATTATTTCACCGCACCTAACCCCTGGAAGGGATACAATGTACCGGAATACTCCAATGGAACTATCAAAGCGGCGGATGGCAAGACAGACCTCTATTGGCGCATGGTAAAGCCTGTTAACTTTGATCCTAATAAGCAATATCCAACCGTGATATACGTCTATGGAGGTCCACATGCACACAACGTGGATGCTTCATGGAACTGGGGTTCACGTGGATGGGAGACTTACATGGCTCAAAAGGGCTATCTCCTCTTTATATTAGACAATCGTGGTAGTGAGCACCGAGGCAAAGACTTCGAGCAAGCAACATTCCGTCACCTTGGTCAAGAAGAGATGAAAGACCAAATGGAGGGTGTTAAGTATCTTCAATCATTACCTTATGTCGATAAGAACCGCATAGGAGTTCATGGTTGGTCATTCGGTGGTTTCATGACGATATCACTAATTACTAACTATCCAGAGGTGTTTAAAGTGGGTGTTGCTGGTGGTCCTGTCATTGATTGGAAATGGTATGAAGTGATGTACGGAGAGCGTTATATGGACACACCACAGACCAACCCAGAGGGTTACGCACAAACTTCTCTCCTGCAGAAAGCTAAGGATCTCAAGGGCAAACTACAGATCATCATCGGTCTAAATGACCCTGTCGTAGTCCCTCAACACGCATATTCTTTCTTGAAAGCATGTATCGCTGCAGGCACTCAACCAGACTTCTTTGTCTATCCAGGAGAGCCTCACAATATGCGTGGACATCAAAGTGTACACTTACACGAACGTATTACACAATACTTTGAGGATAACCTCAAGCAAAAGTAACAAGGCTTTATGAGAATATTACTATTAGGTAGTGGAGGGCGTGAACACGCCTTAGCTTGGAAGATTGCACAAAGCAAACAATGTAGCAAACTATTTATTGCTCCAGGCAACGCAGGCACTGGCGCAGTTGGAGAAAACGTCTCTATCGGTGTAAACGACTTTGAACGTCTCAAGGAGTTTACCATCGAACAGAAGGTTGATATGGTCGTTGTAGGACCTGAAGACCCACTGGTTAATGGCATATATGACGCTTTCAAAGATGATAAACGTACTGCTCACATCCCTGTCATCGGTCCTTCAAAGGCTGGTGCAGTGCTTGAAGGCTCTAAAGACTTTGCAAAGGCTTTCATGAAGCGGCACAACATTCCAACCGCAGCTTACGCCACCTTCGATGGTACAAGCATTGAGGAAGGATTGCAATTCCTCGATACGCTCAAGCCACCTTACGTCCTGAAAGCTGACGGATTGGCTGCTGGTAAAGGCGTACTGATCGTTCCTACGCTTGCAGAAGCAAAGGAGGAACTGCGCAAAATGCTTGATGGTATGTTCGGAAATGCCTCTGCTAAGGTTGTTATTGAGGAGTTCCTCTCTGGTATCGAATGCTCTGTATTTGTCTTAACAGATGGTTCTCACTATCAAATACTACCTGAAGCGAAGGACTACAAACGTATTGGTGAACATGACACAGGGCTCAATACGGGTGGTATGGGCAGTGTTACGCCTGTTCCTTTCGCAACGAAAGAGTGGATGGAAAAGGTTGAGAAGCGTATTATTCGCCCCACTGTTGAGGGCTTGAAGGCTGAAAATATAGATTACAAGGGCTTTATCTTCTTCGGACTTATCAATGTTGATGGTGAACCAATGGTAATTGAATACAACTGCCGAATGGGTGATCCAGAGACAGAAAGCGTCATGCTACGATTGAAGACAGATATTGTCGACCTCTTCAAAGGCGTTGCCAAGGGGAATCTTGACCAATACAAGGTGGAGTTCGACAGCCGTTCTGCTGTCTGTGTAATGCTTGTTAGCGGTGGATACCCCGAAGAGTACGTGAAGGGTTATCCAATTACTGGACTCGACCAAGTGGCTGATTCCGTTGTATTCCATAGTGGAACAGCCCTCAAAGACGGACAGATTGTAACGAACGGAGGACGCGTGATTGCTGTATCATCGTATGGTAAGAACAAGGAAGAGGCGTTACAAAAGAGCTTCGAAGAGGCTAATAAGATTGAATTTAAGGATAAATACTTTAGAAGAGATATAGGACAGGACTTGTAACCTATGCAGAAGAAGCGTATTCAAAACCGAATAGCAGAGAGCCGCTGGACCCAAGCGTGGGTGGTTTCAGCGGCTATGCTTGTATGGATAGTGGCTGGTTTACATAGCTTAACAGTGGTTGCGTCAGGTGTTTGTTTGCTACTAGCTACCTATTTAATGATGGAACTTAACAATGCAAATGCACTCATTCGCATCTATAGCAGAATGGTGTCTTGCTCATTCATCGTGCTTGCGACGATGGCTGTCTTTATGTTTCCATCAATCCGTTCATCGATTGTCATGCTAGGAATAGTGGGCTTTTACAGCCTGTCTTTCCGCTGTTATCAAGACACAAATGCGCCTGGATGGACCTTTTATGCGTACTTCTGTATTGGTATGGTAAGCGTGGTATGGGCGCAGGTACTCTACTTCTTGCCCATACTTTGGGTTATCTCACGCACCAACCTACTCTCTTTAAGCGGAAAAAGTTTCGTTGCGTCTCTGCTTGGTATCACTCTCCCCTATTGGTTCTATGCGCCTTATCTTGCAGCAAAGGGCGAGATCTCTTTGCTAGTTAAGCATTTCTTACAATTAGGTGTATTTGAGAAACCACTCGATTTCACGTCCTTAACCACAAGTAACATAGCCGTCTTGGCTTATGTTCTATTATGTGCTATCATTGGAATCATACACTTTTCAAATCAAAAACGCAATGACAGCATACGCATACGATTGTTCTTTCAAGTCTTTATCACCATTGATATTGCAACAATCGTATTCCTTTTCTTGCAACCGCAACACTTCGAAGCATTGCTAAGTGTGCTCATTGTGACCACATCACCACTCATTGCTCACTTCTTTGCATTAACTCACACACGTATAACTAACTGGGTGTTTATCCTCTTGTCGGCTGCTGCACTCATCATAACTATCATCAATTTATGGACGCTATCACCCACTTTCTAATCGACTACGGCTATTGGGGCATGTTTCTTTCAGCCTTCCTTGCTGGTAGTGTATTGCCTTTTAGTAGCGAAGCTGTTATGCTTGGACTTCTTGCAGCAGGCGTTGATCCTGTGCCACTACTCATCTATGGCAGCATAGGAAACGTCATGGGGGGTATGGTCAACTATGGGTTAGGACGATTGGGAAAGCTCGAATGGCTTAAAAAATACTTCCATCTCAAACAGAGCTCCATAGATCGTGCCTATAAATTCATGGGTGGGCATGGAGCATGGATGGGCTTTTTTGCCTTCCTCCCGATACTGGGTAGTGCCATAACTGTGGTTCTTGGACTTACACGTGCGAACCTTCCTTTGTCAGTATTCAGCATTACCTTGGGTAAAGTGATACGTTACGCCTTGCTCATCTGGGGGGCAAATCTGTTCATGTAAAACCTCCGAAAATAACCAATAAAGGCTAGCTAGTCGCACAGAAAAGGGTGAGGTTTAGTCTTATGTAGCATAGCATCATTAGCAACCAACAAGCAAACGCATAAAAGGAAACGCCTTCTTCACATCGAAGAGGGCGTTTCTTCTTATCGAAGAAAGCCCCTCTTCAATGGCAAGAAAGGCTCTCTTTAAAACCAGCTCAACATCTACTTAGGGGAAGAGTGCCTAACAGAAGCGAATCAGGAGATTGTCTTTTGTTTCAAAAATGGAACTTTACAGCACAAGAAGCGACCATAACCTTGAATAGTAAATCATGTATTTTAGCTAATAAGACATCTATTCGTAAAAACGTAACGATAGGTTAAAACTTTATTACGAATAGGCTAGTAGATTCAGAAAATATTCCTATCTTTGCCTACATAACTAAATTTTAAATATTGAAACTATGAAATCGGATATTGAGATCGCACGCTCATGTAAGATGAAGCGAATAGAAGAAGTTGCAGCGACAATAGGTATTCCTGCAGACGAGTTAGAGCACTATGGGAAGTATATGGCTAAGGTTCCTCTCACCTTAATAGACGAAGAACGCGTTGCTAAAAACCATTTAATCCTTGTTAGTTCGATATCCCCTACCCGTGCAGGTATTGGTAAAACAACCGTGAGCATAGGGCTTTCTATGGCTCTTAATCGCATGGAGAAACGTTCTGTATTGGCTTTGCGAGAGCCGAGTTTAGGCCCTTGTTTCGGAATGAAAGGTGGTGCTGCCGGTGGTGGATACGCCCAAGTGGTACCGATGGAGAAGATAAATCTGCACTTCACAGGCGACTTTCATGCCATAACAAGCGCACACAACATGATTGCAGCACTATTGGATAACTACATCTATCAGCACCGTAACCAGGGATTCACGCTCAAGCAGATTCTATGGAGGCGTGTTCTTGATGTGAACGACCGCAGTCTTCGCAACATCGTAACGGGTTTGGGCGCAACAACTGATGGTTTGCCGACCCAATCGGGGTTTGATATTACACCTGCAAGTGAGATTATGGCGGCTCTATGTTTAGCCTCTAGTGAAAGCGATCTACGCCGTCGTATAGAGAACATGGTGCTTGGTATTACCTTTGATGACAAACCATTCAAAGTGAAAGACCTAGGTATTGCAGGTGCAATCACCGTTTTGTTGATGGATGCAATCAAACCGAACCTTGTCCAAACACTTGAGGCTACACCCGCATTGGTGCATGGTGGACCCTTTGCAAACATCGCTCATGGTTGCAATAGTTTGTTAGCAACGAAGATGGCAATGTCCTTGAGTGATTATGCAGTTACCGAGGCAGGGTTCGGAGCAGACCTTGGTGCAGAGAAGTTCCTCAATATCAAATGCCGCAAGGGAGAGATTCATCCACGCGTCACAGTGCTTGTTGCAACCTTACGAGGCTTGAAGTTACATGGCGGACTCACGGATGGTAGTACTCAAGAACAGGGTAGACAAGCACTTATCGAAGGTTTTGCTAATCTTGACAAGCACGTTCAGAACATGCAAAACTTTGGTCAACCAGTCATCGTAACACTCAATAGATATGGTGATGATAGCGATGAGGAAGTAGCGTTGTTGGCTGACCATTGTAAGCAAGTAGGTGTTGGCTTCGCTGAAAATAACGTGTTTATGAAAGGCGGTGAAGGTGCAGAAGACTTGGCAAAGCTCGTTGTTGAGACGATAGATAAGCAAGGTGCAAAGGCTATCAACATGACCTACTCTGATGAAGATAGTATAGAAGTCAAGGTTGAGAAGGTGGCTAAGAACGTTTATGGTGCACGATCTGTTATCTTCAAGCCAATCGCTTTGAAGAAGATGCAACGTGTACAAGCATGGGGCATGGGGCACTACCCTATCTGTATTGCCAAGACCCAATTCTCATTCAGCGAAGACCCTAAACAGGTGGGAGTAGCGAAGAACTTCGATATTACTATTCGTGACTTTGTTATCAATGGTGGCTCTGAAATGATTGTTGCTATCGCTGGTGACATGATGAGAATGCCTGGTTTACCAAAGGTGCCACAGGCAGAGAAGATTGATATTGTGCGTGGACAGATAGAAGGACTAGCCTAACCTCTGTCCCACTTGATTGTTGTGTGTTGCTTGCAAGAGACTTATTAGATAGGTGATCTATCGAAGGGCTCTTACCGAGGTAAGTGTTAACAGCACTTGCAAGCAGCACCAATTATAAGTTTACAACACTAACCTTTACAATGAAAAAACAATATGAAACGGAAGACTATACTACTAACTATTTCAACAATCATCCTCTTCGTGGCTATCATTCTGTGTATTAGAATCCCTTACAAAGAGGTCAATATCACTGATAACCTACAAACGATACAAAAGCAAAATACCTGTATCTCGGTTCATTCACTCTATAAGGACAAAGATTGGGACATGATGGTTGTGGTCAAACCATACAATAGTATCACTGCAACTAACGAGAGTATCGACATGGGATATGGTGGAGATAGAGATGTTATCATCGATAACACCATGTATGATAACATGTGTACTCTCTTGTTCGTAAGGGGTAAGAAGCTCGTAGCCTTTACTAGTGTCTATCGAAGCATCATAGACTTTAGCCAACTGGGAAAGGATGTTTATAAGGCAGATGAGTCTATTCGCATTATGAATAAGATTGCTGGTGACTGTCAATAAAGACTGTTTTGTTAGCTTTACTTCATCATTTTAAAGTCGTCAACACTGACTCCTTCACGTAATTGGTCTATGTCTACATGGGTCCAAATACCCTTTACTCTGCCCTTCTTACTCGATTGCCAGATATCATACTTGGCTGTTCCTAAGACTGGAGGGAGGTTATAATTAGCTATAAACAAGCGATAATGATTGAAGTCTGGATAGAGATGTAAATGGTAATAAGACTCATTGGTATAGATCATTGGGGCGTGTCCTGTGCGCTCTTTAACTAATTGAATGAACCGTGATAAGTTCTTCTTTATTAGTTGACTATCCCATCCTCTTGTTCCATCATCCTCTATGTCGACCAGAAGAAGCAAGTCCTGTTGCTGTAGGTCGATGTTAGAAAGGAAGTTATCAACCTGCCTTTCCATTGAAGTACGACGTGTGAGAAAATGATACGAACCCACTAGTAGGTTTCGTTTCTTAGCCTCCTTGAGGTTCTTCTGATAATAGGGATCAACCACAGAACTGCCTTCCGTAGCCTTAAGATACACAAACTTGAGTTGCGGGTTCTCATCAACTAGCTCGTCCCAGTGTATCTTTCCTTGATGACGAGATAGGTCTAAACCATCGAAATCTTTGGTATATTCTCCCTTTGTTAGGTCATGGTAAGGCCATTCATCACTAACAGTTGCATGCTTGTGACGCCATGGTTTAAGGTCGACCACAAGGATAACAGCAAGTGTAAACAGAGCCACACAGCCCCATATCCATAGTTTTCTATTATTGTTTTTACGCTTACTGCGCCTCCTTCTACGTCTTACCATGCTAAGAATAAACCAGGAATATAATTGGATAAATGCCCTATAACGATTCTAAAAGAATATATGCACAAAGGTAATTAATCTTTTTGAATGTCACAAATTGTGGTTAGGTAGAGTTGACGAGTACACAAGTTGTAAGTGGACAAGTTATTTGCTCCATTGATTAGAGTGCCTCAAAGTAGGGATAGCCCCCTTGTCTGACACTAGTTTGAGATAATCCTTTCTAATTGACGAAGGCACTTCCTTGATACAAGGAAACGCCTTCTTCATAGCAAAGAAACGCCCGCTTTGAATGGAGAAGAGCCTTTCCTTCTTAGTGCCCCTTTGATTCTTATAAACAAGGCACAGCCTCGCAACACACTAACCAACCTCCAACAGCCAAACAAATACCCATCCCGTGAGGTACTCCTCCCCCTTCGGAAGGGCTGAGTGGGGCTTTATCACGCCCCTTCCCATTCGAGTAACTCTATTTGAAACAAATGCTAATTATTTGGTTATCAGCAATATTTTTTGTATCTTTGCAAGCGTTAATATGGAACTAAGGTGCGGTGGTAACTCATTCTCACATAGGAACGCACCATAGAAGGTAACTCTCTTGAGCAACTTATCTAAGGTTCCGGAAAGTTTTAAATGATGAGATTTTTTAAAGTAGTAATTGTTAGTTTCTTAATGATTTTGGCTTCATCTGTTGAAGCAAATGCTCAAAGTAGCAAGTTTAACTGGGGTCCTGTAATGGACGCAATCATCCAACTTGAAAGCAAGGGGAATGCTTTAGCGGTTAATGGGTCGTATGTTGGAGTTCTTCAAATATCCCCTATTCTAGTCAAGGAATGTAATAACATCCTTAAAAGTAGAGGCAGTTCAAAGCGTTACACACTATCTGATCGATTTAACGCAACGAAGTCTAAGGAGATGTTTGTTATCATCCAATCCTTCCACAATCCGCTTAATAACATTGAGAAAGCCATCCGCTTATGGAGTGGTGGTATAAAGTATGATGTGGCAAAGACCCAAAAGTACCTTACAAGAGTATTGAAACTTATGCGCTAACAGGCATACAGAAGATTTAAGAAATCCCTTTTTAAAAAGTCTGGTTATCTACTACCTCTAGGACAGATAACCAGACTTTTTCTCTTTATTCTCCATCTTTTTCCTTACTTTTGTAGGTAGTTTAACACATCAAAATGGCACATCATAGACTATTAAACATAAGGAGCTTCTTCCTTACTTCACTATTTCTTCTATCGCTAGGGAGCCTCTCTGCGCAAACTCAACACCCTGTTTATCATGGGGCAAAACACTATAGTATAAAGGTGAAACAGTTCAAAGAAGAGGGCAAACTGCCCTCCAATGTCATCGTAATGTATGGTGATAGCCATTCAGAATATGGTGGCGATTGGAACAGACACTTCCCTGGTGCAGGCAAGATCATCAATCGGGGAATCATTGGAGACGATAGCAAGGGGATGTACAACAGGCTTGACTTGGTGCTTCCTTACCATCCCAAAAAGATCTTCTTCGAGTGTGGTGCGAATGATCTAAGCCATGGCTGGAGTGTTGAACGGGTCTTCCAAGGAATTACTAACGTGTTGACAACAATAAGAAAGCAGTGTCCTAAGACGGAACTATACGTTCAGAGCCTTCTACCACTTAATGAGGAAGTGGGTACGTGGAAGTATCTTAAAGGGAAGGATGACCTGATTATCCAACTAAACAACAAACTGAAGCAGTATTGTGCGAGCCACGCTCTCACTTACATCGACCTTTACACGCCGCTTCTTGGTACTAAACCGCAAACAATGAAGGCTGAATATTGTCGTGACGGATTGCACTTAACCGAGAAAGGGTATGATGTTTGGGCAAAGATTATACGCCCTTATATCTATAAGTAAAGCTTTAATTGAAAGCTAATTAGGCATTATCTTTAACTTTAGAGATATTTTATAATCACCTAATATACTGCATTTTGTATATAAAAAGAATATTGGCAGAAACAGTAATAACGCTTGTTTCTGCCAATATTCATATATAAGGATGGGTTATCCAAACAATATCCTCAAAGCCTCTTCAACCTTCCTTACAGGGTGAAGTTGTATTGCATACTTGCCAGTAAGCCCTGACATATTATACTTCGGGATGATAATATGACTGAAACCGAGCTTCTCTGCTTCGGCAATACGTTGTTCGATACGACTGACGGGGCGCACTTCACCGCTCAAGCCAACCTCTCCGCACATGCACCAACCAGCCTCGATTGGGGTGTCAACATTGGATGATAACACTGCAGCAATCACACTCAAGTCCATCGCCATATCGGTTACTCGCAGTCCACCAGCTATGTTCAAGAACACATCCTTCTGCATGAGTTTAAAGCCAACACGCTTCTCCAACACTGCAAGTAACATGTTTAAGCGACGCTGATCAAAGCCAGTTGCTGAACGTTGAGGCGTTCCGTAGGCTGCAGAAGATACCAGTGCTTGTGTCTCAACGAGGAAGGGTCGAACGCCTTCGATGGTACTTGAGATCGCAACTCCTGATAGTCCGTCATGGTCTTCAGTAAGTAGTAACTCCGACGGATTGCTTACCTGTCGCAGACCTTGCTGTTCCATCTCATAGATACCCAGCTCTGATGTGGAGCCAAAGCGGTTCTTTATGCTCCGAAGAATGCGATACATATAATGTTGATCACCCTCAAATTGAATCACAGTATCGACTATGTGCTCTAGAATCTTCGGTCCGGCGATGCTTCCCTCCTTGTTTATATGACCGATAAGAACCACTGGTACGCCGCTAGTCTTCGCAAATCGCAATAGAGCAGAGGCGCATTCACGCACTTGAGTGACGCTTCCAGGACTGCTGTCAACGTCCTCTGTGGATATAGTCTGTATCGAATCGACCACAACGAGTTCGGGTTTTACATCCTTGATATGCTCGAATATGTGTTCAAGAGACGTCTCCGATAAGATGATGATATTCTCTGGTATATCCTTAGTAATGCGTTCCGCACGCATACGAATCTGATGCGGACTCTCTTCACCACTAACATATAAGATGCGTTGAGATAGGTGTAGAATAGTCTGCAAGGTCAATGTACTCTTACCGATACCAGGCTCTCCTCCTAACAAAACAATGCTCCCTGGCACCAGACCACCACCCAACACACGATTCAACTCATCGTCGTGCATATCCATACGAGGCTCATCCTTCGCAGAGACATCACGCAGTCTTTGAGGCTTGTTAGCCAATCCCGAGACAACTTCACCAGCATTCGTATGACGCAAAGAAGTTGCTGCTTGGCGTGCAGCATGCGTACCAGTATCAGCGGCAATACGTATCTCCTTGAATGTATTCCACTGCCCGCAATTAGGACACTTACCTATCCACTTTGCACTTTCCTGCCCACAGTTGCTGCAGACATAAGCTATTTTATCCTTTGACATAGTGGGACAAAAGTACTAAGAATTTGCCTAGTTACAAAATTAATTATTAATTTTGCACAACATGAAACGTACTTATTACATATTCATACTATCGATATTCTTGATCGTTGGTTGTGGGAAGTCTGCAAAGGAACAACAGGTCGAAAAGAAGGCACAAGAGCAGGCGGAGAAAGAGAGATATCAGCGAGCTTACAAGGTTGCAGTAATGCCAACGCTTGATTGTCTACCTGCTTATCTATTGAAAGATAGCGTATTATACGATACAACTAAAGTAGATATCCGACTAAAACAATACAATGCTCAGATGGATTGTGACACTGCGATGGCTGGAGGAAGCGTACAGGCAGCCTTCAGCGATTTGGTTCGGACGGAGCGTTTAAAGCACAGACAGAAAGTGTTAATGCACTATCTAACGGACACAAACCTCAACTGGCAGCTCATAGCCGATAGGTCCTCTAAACTAAAGAAACTATCCGATTTAAGTGATAAGATTATAGCCAAAACACGCTTCTCAGGCACTGACTTGTTGAGTAACATGGTCATTAAGAAGGCAAAACCGAAGTATCAAGTGTTCCAAGTGCAGGTCAATGACGTGTTAGTTAGGCTCAAGATGCTACAGAACCATGAGATAGATGCCTATTGGTTTACCGATCCACAGACTACGAAGGCACTGCAAGGTGACAACAACTCTCTATTTAATTCGGTGGATGCAGGTGTACATCTAGGGGTCGTTGCAATTATGGATAAGCACCGCAGACCATCGGAAGATGAGGAGTTTGCAAAGGCTTACGACAAGGCTGTCGACTTGATTAATAAACATGGTGTTAAGTATTATGCGGCTTTGATAAAGAAGTATATGCAGGCAGATGATGCCACAGTTCGGGCTTTACCTGACATCAAATACACAAAGGTGGGAGCACCTCGCAGAGCCGACCTAATAATGGCTAGGGATTTTCTTAACCACAATAAGTAAGATAGATACATAATTAGTAACTTTAAAGAATAGCGCAGTGAACGTAGAAGATATACTTAGTAAGACTATAAGTGAACTGATGGATAAGCGATTGGATAATGCTATTGAAGTATTAAATCAGCTCTTCTTACAACGTCCTTCACTGATGGGTAACGATGAATTTGAGGCTGTCAAGCGTGATTATCAACTGATGGTTGACTACATGGGGAGGGGACTTATCGATCAGCAACGCGCCTCTCTTTATGCCTCATTGCTACAACGTCTTTATCGTGTGACCGCCAACTTAGAGATTAGTTGGCGTTGCAAACATGTACCAGCATACATTGATGCCTTTAAAATAAGCGACCATCTCAACACTAGCCATGACTTTGTTCGCACTGTCTTAGAGTCTTTTGTCACTGATTTAGCTATGTTATCTCTACAACAAGAGACAGCCCAAAAGGAGAAAGAAAGCGAACTCTACGATCGTCATCAGTTGTTCATTAATCGTCTGTTCAACGCCTTGTTTACATCTTGCCAATGGACAGAAGAGGACTATCAATTCTATTCCCAACTATTGACATCACCTACTGTCATATCCAATGATCAGCAGATTCTCGTCAGTGCAATCACATTGAGTGCAATGAACCAATTCGATATCTATAAGTTCAAAACACTCACTTCTATCTATCAGAAAACAACCGACATCCATGTTCGCCAGCGTGCTCTCGTGGGTTGGGTACTATCTGTCTTTGAGGGAATGGATATATTTCCTGAACAAGATTCTATCATCAAAGAACTTTGTGCTGATGCTAGTGTGACACGCGAATTGCTCTCTTTACAAATCCAACTCTTCTATAGTTTAGACACAGAAAAGGACAACGACAAGATTCAAAGGGATATTATGCCAGACATCATGCGCAATTCCAACCTCACTGTTGGGCGTATCGGCATTGTTGAAAAGGAGGAGGATCAACTTGAAAACATACTCCATCAAGATGCAGAAGACAAACGCATGGAGCAGATGGAGGAACAGGTTAAGAAGATGATGGATATGCAGAAGCAAGGTTCGGACATCTATTTCGGTGGGTTCCGACAGATGAAACGCTTCCCATTCTTTAGTGATGTAGTGAATTGGTTCACACCATTCTATATCGAAAACCCTGCTCTTCGACCCACCTTAAGGGCGCTAGGTGATTCGAAGTTTCTCAATGTTCTCGTAGAGAGAGGGGCACTTTGTGACTCGGATAAGTACTCCCTTGCGATTGCTATGGAGCAAGTAATCAACCAGTTGCCAAGTAACATTAAAGAGATGATAGGGACTGACTCTGCCTTCGGTCCACTCGGTTCTTTCGATGAGAAAGAAGGTGTTGCAAACATCCGTCGAGCGTACATTCAGGATTTATATCGCTTCTTCCGACTCTATAGAACAGCACAGGATTTCATCAACCCATTCGAAGATAATGGCAAAGGAGACTTCGTTGCAGACATCTTCTTCTTTATCTATAAGTCGTTTATGAACACTGGACTTGATGACATGAAGTTGCGTTTAGCACTGCATTTATATAAGCGACACCAATACAAGAAACTGATAGAACTGCTCAGTACATTCTATAGTGACGACCCGAGATACAGCATTCTTATGGGTTACACAAACATCCATATCGGTAGACCTGATAGTGCTTATGACTTCTTCTTAAAGGCTTTAGAGAAGGAACCTAACAATGAGTGGGCACTAAAAGGACAAGCTCGTGCGGCGCTAGATTGCGAAGATTACGAGACAGCAGAGCACACTTACGAACAGTTATTACAACTGGATGCAGAGAATAAGGACTATGCTTTGAATCGTTGTATTGCTCTATTGAAATTAGGGAAATCATCTGAAGTACGTGAAGAGTTGTTCCGCTTAGATTATCAGAACCCTGACGACATGAATGTGAAACGTGTATTTGCATGGGCAATGCTCATGGAAAAGAGTCTTGACAAAGCCACTCAGCTTTATGATACACTCCTGAATACATTGCCAACAACGGAAGATTACCTCAATGCAGGCTATTGTCAATGGGCTAAAGGGGACGCTCAACGTGCTGCCGAATTGTTCGGTAATTGGATAACTAAGGGTAATAAGAATCGCGACCAGCTATTGGATGAGTTTAAGAGTGACGCAGAGATTCTGAATCTATACAACATCCAAGAGACCGATTGGCTGTTAATGCTAACATTGGCAAAGCCACTTTAGGGAAAAGATAGCCCCACCCTGCCTCCCTGAAAAGGGAGGAGAACCTAACGGAAGCTAGTTAGGATAAGCGGAAGAGAGGGAGGGGCGGTGTGTAACGAGGCTATGCTTCATTAATAGAAGCAGCAGGAACGAAAACAAGGAAACGCCTTTCTCCATTTGAGAAGGGCGTTTCCTTGCTATGAAGAGGGCGTTTCTTCGATAGGAAGAAACGCCCTCATTGAATATTATGTCTTATGTTGTTCTCTCCTAAGCACACCTAGAAACGATAGCCAAAACCGATGTTTAGATAGATTGGATATAGCTTGAAACTAATCGTCTTAAAGTCTTTCTTGAAGATACCATTTGCTGCCCATGTCATATCGGCATTGATGGTAAAATGATTAAAGGCACGCCACGTTGCACCTGCTTGAGCACCCCAATGAAGGGAGCGAAGTGATGAAGAGAAATCGTAAAAGGCTGTTTGTCCATCATTAAAGGTCAGTTTCTGCCCCACTGGAGTACCTTCTCTGAGGTATCCGTTACTAACATGTCCAGAGAAATTACCATCTAGTTTGATAGAAGAATAGACCCCGGCACGCACTTTCCACCTGTCATTGATGCGGTAATTGCCCATAACTGGGATGGTGAGGAGCGTTGAATGATAGTCAGTCTGCACATCGCCTGTCCAATAACCGGCTATATGACTACCCTCATCAACAATCTCTGTCCTGTAATTCTTTACTCTTGCACCAGTAATCATGCCCTTTTCTTCCAACTTCAAACCTACTGATACACCCCATTGGCGGTCTTCTCCCAACCACTTCGTGGCTGTTCCTTCAATCGTTCCATTGAATCGTGGGTTATAACTAGTTATCTTTCTTATCTCAACAGGGATAGGAAGTGGAGACGAACCACCGATGTTTACACCTGCTTTCAACTCATATTCCCACCCGTTCTGATCGGCTGATTCTAATGCTTCTGTGCGGTCGGTTTGTGCGAAGAGACTCATGGAACAACTCAAACTAACGACTGCAAGTACTATAACTCGTATATTCATTTTAATGCAAAACACTATTAAGTTTATTCTTTAGTATCACTTTGTAAGTATTTAAATGACAGCTTATTTAGTGAATAACTCTAGTTCATCAACATAGAGTGTACTCCCCACTGCACCTTCAAAATTGGCTCCGTCCTTACTAGATGACATAATGATTGCCAGACTATATTTGCCCTCTTTCAACTTTTCAGCATCTATTGTCCTTCCGTCAACAGCCTTAAAAGGAATGCTGAAACGTGTCCATTCGTTTGTTTCCTTACGATCTTCTAGCATCGCTTTAAGTACTATCCGATCACTAGTCAGCGAATTATGACCATCGAGATACTCTACTCCATCACCAGTTTCAAACAATACGGCATAGAGTGCGAAGTCGTCTTTTCTATCCTTAATCTCCGTTTGATTCTTATCAGTAAACTTATCACCAACTTTATACTTATAGTATCCAACGAGTGCTAAAGGCGTCTGTCGGAAGGGAACACCAAAGTGAGTTGACTTGCCAGTATCGCCAAAATCAAGTTCAAAGGAGCCTGTAAACAGGTTACCAGCAGCTATTGGAGAACCGAACAAAGCCCCCACAGCTCCCGTACTGATGGTTGTCAACTTCAGACACTTGCCCTTATAGCCATCGTCTGATTGGCTTGTTGGATAGTCCTTAGCCCCTTTTCCCGATAGAATAAACGATACTCCACTATTGCCACTCGCCCACTCAAAGGTGCCACCATCAGGTGTTTTATCAACGAAGGTGTCGTAACTAACAGTGTTGTCAACCTTTAATGTTTCGAAATGATAGGCTGTTGCGATGTCATTGTTAGCAATGAAAGAGACGGTGTAAGCCTTCTTCCACTGTCCATCCTGCGATGTGACAACATATTGCTGAGGCTGAGTGAAGTCACGAACAGTGCTATCCTTTGGTTCAATCGTTGCACCTTCTGTCAAGTTAAATACGGGTGCGAGATGGGTAACATCAGCCCATCCATTGACATAGAGTTGGATAGCATTATTCGTTATAACCGGTTTACGGATTAGTTCCGTACCCTTGACTGTGATATTGGTAATATCTGCTTCTGCATTTAAAGCCTCTTCTTTAATACAAGAAGAGAGCACAACTCCAGCCGACATGGTGAGGAGTAAAGGTCTTATCAATCTCATCTTTAACTATTAATAATGTGTACTTAATAACTTAATGATGTGACAAAGGTAGGGAAAAAGATGTATATTACAAAGATTGGGATTGCTCATTTAGTAAAAAATCGTACCTTTGTGGATAAGAAATAACTTACTGATTAATCAAAACAAGGATATGGCAAAAGTATTAGTAACAGGTGCAAATAAGGGTATAGGCTATGGCATTTGCAAATATTTGGGCTTGAGTGGATGGCAAGTGATTGTTGGTGCAAGAGATAAAGAGCGCGCCGAAGCTGCTATCAAAGCATTAAGACAGGAAGGGGTAGACGTTATTGGTTGGCAACACGTTGACCTTTCCAATAACGACTCACTGCTAGTTACGGCAAAGGAGATTAAGGAGAAGTATCCTGATTTGGCTTTGCTTGTAAACAATGCGGGTATACCTGGTGACATGGAGGTGCCTAGTTACAAGTCAGAGATTCGTGACGTACTGGAAACGATACAGATAAATTATGTTGGAACATTTGCTTTGACGAAGGCACTTATCCCTTTGTTGGAAGTGAATAAGGGGCGAATTGTCAATATAACTGTGCCTTCTGAGGTGAGTCCCTACTGGCATCCGATGGCTTATGTGGCTAGTAAAGCAGCTCAAAATGCGATGACTAGTATCATAGCAATGGAGTTTGATAAGAACAATCTACCTATTGATATCTTCGACATACACCCTGGTGCAACCACAACTGACCTGAATAACCATTATACAGGACCTGGTTCTCACTCTGTGGATGTTGTTAGTGAGAAGATAGCAGCAGTCATTAACGATGGTAAGAGACATCAAGGTGAGTTCATAGAACTCTACCCTATTGTTGATGAAGGACGCTAATAATAAATAAGGTGATTGGAGGGTTAAACAATACTAGAACCTTCCAATCGCTTGCCAAAGGTTATCGTTAGGTAGAGGAGACTCTACTTTTATGAGTTCCTTAGATACTGGGTGGATAAATTCCACACGATGGCTTAACAAACAGATACCGCCATCTGGATTAGAACGAGGAGCCCCATACTTTAAGTCACCCTTAATAGGACAATCCATATTAGACAACTGGCAACGTATTTGATGATGCCTTCCTGTCATCAAATTAACCTCTAAAAGCGTGTAATGGTCTGTCTGATTGATTACCTTATAGTGTAAGATTGACTTCTTGGAAGTAGGTACTTGATGATTATAAGCGTAACTCTTATTCTGCTTCTCATTACGTACAAGCCAATCAGTTAACGTCGCTTCAGATTCAAAAGGAGGTCGAGTAACAATTGCCCAATAGGTCTTATGCACCTCACCATTGCGGAACATGTTATTCAAACGAGTAAGTGCTTTGGACGTCTTAGCAAAGATAACTAAACCAGAAACAGGTCTGTCAAGTCTGTGAACAACCCCTAGAAAGACATTACCAGGCTTTTGATATTTTTCTTTCAACCATTGTTTGACAATCTCTGACAATGGTATATCGCCCGACTTATCGCCTTGCACAATCTCACCAGCCTCTTTATAGACAATTATGACATGGTTATCTTCGTAAAGTACTTGCATAGTATATAGTTTTTCCAAGCCTCATCTAAAAGAGTGCTTGTGGTTCGGTGTATATTTCCTTTTAGTGATTTATGATTTTCAAGAGTATTGCTAACGCAAGTTTGAAGCCTTAGCAAGAATGCCTCCCTATCCCTTTTTGGGGAATAGGGAGGCTTTTAATTACATATTCATACCACCATCTACCTGGATAACCTGACCAGATACATAGCTAGAAAGGTCTGAACCAAGATAAACTGCAGTGTTTGCAATATCCTCAACAGTACCACCACGACGAAGAGGAATCTTATCTGTCCACTCCTTGCGAATCTCTGGTGAAAGGGCTTGAGTCATCGCTGTATCAATGAAACCAGGTGCAATTGCATTAGCACGGATACCCTTTGGCCCCATTTCCTGAGCCACACTCTTTGCTAAAGCGATAAGTCCTGCCTTTGAAGCAGCATAGTTAGACTGACCTGCGTTACCATGTACACCAACAACACTAGCCATGTTGATAATGCTACCACCACGCTGACGCATCATGACAGGTACGCACGCATGGATGAAGTTGAAGGCACTCTTCAAGTTAACAGCTATAACAGCATCCCACTGCTGTTCGGTCATTCGGAGCATAAGACCATCCTTTGTTATACCTGCATTGTTAACTAGGATATCAATAGAACCAAACTCTTCTTTAACCTTAGCAACGACCTCTGCAGTTTGTGCAAAGTCTGCTGCGTTACTAGCGTAACCCTTAGCTTTAACACCCTTAGCAGCTATCTCTGCCTCAGTAGCCTTACCATTTTCATCAATAACAAGGTCAGTGAATGCGATGTTAGCGCCTTCCTCTGCAAATTTCAATGCTATAGCTTTACCAATACCACGTGCAGCTCCTGTGATGAGGGCTGTCTTACCTTCCAATAATTTCATATTGTTTTAGTTTATATTGTTAGTTATTACTTTATAATACCCTTACCCAGTGCACCATAAACCACCTTTGCTACTAACGGACGAGATGACTCTTCAGTTAATCCATGACCTAATCGACCATAGATAAATGGTACCTCTAACCCTTTAATACAATAATGTGTGATGTCTGCAACTAGCTCTACATTGTCAATATCAAACTCGCCATCTTCTTTCGCTTCAGCGTATACCTTGCGAAAGAGTTCAATCTCGTCTTCATCAAAGTTCTTGCGTACTTTCTCAACCATCCATATATTTCTAAAGAACTCTGCACGCAAGTTTCCATTACGCATAACCGTTTCCTTTATCATACTTAGGTGGGTGTAAATCAGTTCGATAATCTTATCTTGAGGTTTAATACGCTTTGCTGCCACCTCATCTAACTTATCCGATAGACGTTCCAACTCTGACTCTATCACTGCATAATATACATCATCTTTACTCTTAAAATAGGTGTAGAGCGTCCGTCTTCCTTTACCAGATGATTTCGCAATGTCGTTCATCGTTGTATTAGCAATGCCATTCTTTGCAAAGAGTTGGCGTGCTACATCAACAAGCTTCTGCCTAGTTTTTGATATTGACATTCGTTCGTTATTCCTCTAATCACTGATTTGCACGTTGCAAATCTTATGTGCAAAAGTATATATTATATCCCACATTAGCAAATTTAGAGCTATAAAACTTCATGATTAGACGATTAACTCGATAGAAAAAACGCATAAGGAAAGTTTTTACTTATTACCTTAACAAACACTACTTTGGCTTACTAAAAAGTCTCTTAAACCATAGTTCATTTAAAGAACAAGTTGCTGTCATTTTGAACAATTTGATTAACTCGCTAATTAAAAACAACTTAGAACCTACCAAATAATGATAGCAATGACTGCAAAATTATTCTCCCTCCGATCCACCTCTATATATCGTTTGTATAGCCTCTTAGCCTTTCAACCTCAGTCAGAGAATGTATTAGCAGTGGTGCGGAGCATTAACTCCACCAATATTCATCATCATCACGAAGAGTTCGAGCTCAACTCTATCTATCTGACAACAATTAATTAAGACCATAGAATTGACAAAGGGTACAGCATCAAGTGCTGTACCCTTTGTCAATTCACATCTCTGTGAACGATTGAGCTTGACTTTTGGGTTATCGCCTCACGGCGTACACCCAATCATCTTGCGTCATTGTTATCCCTTAATCAATCTTACTTATTACCTAAACTAAACCTATTTAATTGAAACCTGAACAATCTCTTTTGTTCTACCTTAAACTAAATAACTAAAAACCTAAATCTATTACTACTAACCTAAACAATCTATTTGTCTTTTGACAATGCAAAGGTAAGGCTGTTTCCGCACACAACAAAACTTTAGCAGACTATTTTTTGCATCACACATCATTTATTGACTTATATCAACGAAAATGACTATAAAAGTCTAAAAAAGGGGCAGAACTTTTCGTTCTACCCCTCATTATATGTTTAATCACAAGTTTTTACCTATTTAATTAATCAATTAGATAAGGTATTGACTTGAGATACTTTCATTATTCAAAACACGCTTAATCGTCTCAGCAAACATATCGGCAACAGAGATCTGCTTAACCTTTGAACAGCGAGCAGTGTATGGAATAGAATCTGTGAAGACCATCTCTTCCAACGCAGAAGCCTCTACACGTTCGGTTGCAGGACCACTCATGACGCAATGAGAAGCAATTGCACGAACACTCTTTGCCCCTGCCTCCTTCATAATGTCTGCTGCTTTCGTAATGGTACCAGCTGTATCAACCATATCATCAACGATGATTACGTTCTTATCCTTTACATCACCAATAATCTGCATTGTATCTACAACATTTGCACGAGCACGTGTCTTATTGCAAAGAACGAGCGGACAACCCAAATACTTAGCGTATGTGTTGGCACGTTTAGAGCCGCCAACATCAGGACTAGCAATAACTAAATCCTTCAAGTGAAGGCTCTGCACATAAGGAAGAAGAACACCGCTAGCATAGAGGTGGTCAACAGGAACATTGAAGAAACCTTGAATCTGATCTGCATGAAGGTCCATGGTCATCAAACGATCGATACCAGCAACACTCAACAAGTCGGCTATTAACTTTGCACCAATGCTGACACGAGGTTTATCCTTACGGTCTTGACGAGCCCAACCAAAGTAAGGCATAACAGCAATAATCTGTCGTGCAGAAGCACGCTTGGCTGCATCAATCATCAAGAGAAGCTCCATGAGGTTATCAGAGTTTGGGAATGTGCTCTGTACAAGATAGACATCCTTGCCACGAATACTCTGCTCATAAGAAACAACAAACTCACCATCAGAAAAGCGAGTCATCACTAAGTTGCCAAGAGGACAGCCTAAACTAGCACAGATTTTCTCAGCAAGATATCTTGTCTTAGTACCTGAGAAGACCAAAAAAGAGTTGTTTTCACTCATTTCTTTATATTGTTTATATTTATAAGGTATAAATCAACTGTTATCTACCGAAAGCTCCTAACAAATCGTGCGAAGCTTACGGAAGTATTTAATAATAGGGTTGAAGTTCTGCTCACTATGGATACAAAACTGATCCCAAAGGTCGTTTCGAACCACAACTCCACCAAAGTCGAGGTCGTGCAAACGTGGGAAATCATCTATCGTAATGCCTCCCATTGCATAAACATGCTTTCCTAAGAGCCCTTGTTTACATGCTTCTTCCAATTCAATATCCGACAAGATATGTTCAGTAGCAGCCGTATTCTCACGAGGCTGATGGATGTTTTTCAGAAAGACATAGTCTGATTGTTTCTTAATTGCCTTTAGTTTCATCACATCGTCACAGCTCCGACTGATGTGCCCTCTATATCCGTGAGGTGTAGCAAGGCTGGGGTTATCCAAGTGGATACCACCTAGACCATACTCACTCTTCATCTGAAAGTGCTGATGTACAACTATTTTGCTATGATAATGAGATGGGATAAGAGCCAAAAGGCGCTCTAAATAAAGTGGAGACGGGTCAACCTTCGAGATGTGTAGGCAGTCAAGTCCTTCCTCGAAGAGCATACTTATTATCTTATCCTCCTCTACAAAGAAGGTGGACTTAGTCATAATAACCAGCTTCATGCTCATACTTTATTTGTATTGCAAAGGTAGATATTATTTCTGAAAACCGCAAATTTTTCCTTATATTTGCACCATGAAAGTAAATCCAAAGACTTACAACGAACTCTCCCGACCGATGTACATATTGGAAGAAGAGCGTTTACGAAAGAACCTCCAATTGATCGCTAGTGTTGCTAAGGAGGCTGATGTTGAGATTATTCTAGCCTTTAAAGCATACGCTTTATGGCGTACCTTCCCCATTTTCCGTGAGTATATCCATGCCACAACAGCGTCCTCTTTGTATGAGGCACGCCTAGGCTTTGAGGAATTTGGTGCTCCCACGCACACGTTCTCACCTGGTTATACGGATTATGAGATTGATGATATTGCACGATGCTCGTCTCATCTCGTGTTCAACTCATTGTCTCAATTTGAGCGATACCACGTTAGGGCAAAGCTAGCAAACGCTCGCTTGAGTTGCGGACTACGTGTGAATCCAGAGTATTCAGAGGTAGAAACACTCATATATAACCCTTGCGCGCCTGGAACTAGGTTCGGTATCGCATCTTCAAAACTCCCTGCTACACTACCAGAGGGCGTTGATGGCTTCCATATTCATTGCCATTGCGAGAGTGGCAGCGATGTTTTCGAACGCACATTGGAGCATATTGAGGCGAAGTTCGCCAACTGGTTTCCTCAACTAAAGTGGATTAACTTCGGCGGCGGACACCTAATGACACGCAAAGACTACGATGTTTCACGTCTTATTCACGCCTTGAAAGAGTTTAAGAAACGCTATCCTTGGTTGAAGGTGATACTCGAACCTGGTAGTGCCTTCGCTTGGCAAACGGGACCACTAGTCGCTCAAGTGCTCGATGTGGTGGAGGATCATGCCATAAAAACGGCTATCTTGAACGTAAGTTTCACCTGTCACATGCCTGACTGCCTAGAGATGCCTTACCACCCAGCCGTTCGCAATGCGGAATTAGTTGATGAGGACGGTTCTGCAGAGGGTGAGAATACGTACCGACTGGGTGCTAACAGCTGTTTAAGTGGCGACTGGATGGGCTCATGGAGGTTTGACCATCCGTTGCAGATAGGCGAGAATATCATCTTTGAAGATATGCTTCATTACACGACAGTGAAGACTAATATGTTCAATGGAATCAGTCATCCGGCTATCGCCCTACTCCATCCTGACAACGAACTAGAGGTCTTGCGAGAGTTTACCTATGAAGATTATCGGGATCGAATGGACTGATGGCACGCTCTTTGCTACTATCTTTAAGTATGAAATAAACTATTATAAGGAGGCAAAGATATGGCATTTATAGATTATTATAAGATTCTAGGTGTGGATCGAAACATCCCTCAGAAGGATGTGCGGGCAGCCTATAGGAAACGTGCAAAGCAGTTTCATCCAGACTTACATCCTAACGATCCGAAGGCAAAAGCTAAGTTCCAAGCTTTGAGCGAGGCGTTTGAAGTCATTGGAGACCCTGATAAACGCGCTAAATATGACAAGTATGGCGAGCAATGGAGGAATGCTGATGCCTACGAGCAAGCGGGTGGCTTCGGTGGTTTTAATGGTAGTCAAGGGGATGCAAACTCGTTTGGAGGCTTCGATTTCAGCAGCTTTGGCAATGGCGGAGGCGGCTTCAGCAGCTTCTTCCAAGACCTATTTGGAGGTGCAGGAAGGCGTCGCTCATCGGCAGGAAGTACTGGAAGAGCTTACGGACAGCCTAATCCTGGACAGATGGAAGCCACTGTTGGCATTGATCTCTACACTGCCCTATTGGGTGGCGAAGTGGTTATCCAACTCTCTGGAGGCAACAAGGTAAAACTGAAAGTAAAGCCTTTAACACAAGGCGGAACGAAGGTTCGTCTGCGTGGAAAGGGTTACGACAGGGGGGATGGCACCTTTGGTGACCTCATCATCACCTATAACGTGAAACTTCCTGACCATCTAACGGATCATCAAAAGGAGCTTATCGAACAGATGAGACGCGAAGGTTAACCCAAAGGAAGAGGCGCTTTATGGCTCTTCCGACCTACTTTTAAATTCATCTTGTAGCCCTTCTGATTATCAAGTAGATACAAGTTCGATTGAAGAAGAGCCTTAGTAAGGTACAAAGAGACGCCCTTTTGCAATGCAAAAGGGCGTCTCTTGTCTTGAAGAAGAGCCTTTGGTACTCCTTAATGCACCACCACTACCCTACCTGCCAATACTGCTATAAGGCCCAAAGCGAGGGAGGCTAGGATGTAAAGAACGGATACGACGAATCCATCATCGCCTTTCATCAAACCGACATTCTCATTCATAAAGGTGGAGAAAGTCGTGAATCCACCACAGAAACCAGTAGTTAGTAGGAGGCGAGTGGACGTACTAATACCTCCATTCTCACCTGGTAATGAAGAGAATATACCAATTAGAAAACAACCCAAAACGTTCACGACGAGTGTTCCTAATGGGAAGGAACCGGCGATAGCAAGCTGAACATACTTCGAGATAACCATTCGAAGACTACCACCAACGAAACTTCCAATACCTACTAAAATAATATCTTTCCACATAATCGATACTTATATCTAATCACTAAAACCATAAGTAAAACCCCACTCAACCTCCCCCAAAGGGAGAAGAGCCTAACGGAAGTTAGTTAAGAGACGCTTCCGTTCATACAAAGAGGGCGTCCCTTCGTTATGAAGAAACGCCTCCTTTAATATGAAGAAGGCGTTTCCTACTCACATCCTAACACCCCCCTAAAGCACATCCCCTCCTTCGGAGGGGCTTGGGGAGGCTCTAAAACACAAGATTAAAACCAAATCTTATACCATTCTTAGAGATTCCTGGCGCATGAGTATAGGTCAGTCTGCGCACATAATCGACCTCCAGACACTTGAAGATATTGTGTACTCCGACCACAAACTCTAGATAAGGATCATTCGTCATAACGCCTGTTCCATCAGGAAACTTATATAAGTCTGGGTCGTTAGAGTTCTGTGGTAAGAAGGGATTGTTCTTATCTGTTAGGTGTCCCCACATGCCCTTGAAGGCTACATACTCACGCCATTTCAACTTCTTCAACAATGGAACTCGATTGAAAACTTTGCCTTCCAAGTCCCAAGCAAGGTTGAATTTAGCATACCTATCATTAAGGAACTCAAGTGGTTGCATGAGGTTGAACGTACCAAGGTGCTCGAAGTATGAGGTGTTGACAGGTGGTGTGATGAGGAAGGGGAATGGCACTTTATTCCATTGTGCACCTCCTTCTACACGTGTATCAACGTGTCCCCAGCTCCCTAACCAGAATCGTTTATAGATTGCGAGTTCGGTGAGATTCGTATTAAAGTGACCTCCTAAGAAGTTTTTTAAGCCCATTGTGTGCTTCAACTTGAACTCTGGAGCATCGAGATTCACCTCCATTCTCCTCTGTTTTGAGTTCACATAACTCTGCCCAGGACGATAGTCTAGACTCAAAGAAAGCTCTGTCAAACGAATACGATCAACCAACGAGCCATCCATCTTCTCGTATATCAACTTACCAGTTGGGCGATTACTCTCTGTGCTAAGACCAATGCTTGTTGCCAAACCATAGTTTGTTTCCCACTCAAACTTTATCCTCTGACGATTGTAGAAATAGAGTTTCTCCACCTTTACAGGGCGGAAGGTCATGAAGATGTTATCCTTGTTATGCTTCAAATACTTATCTGATGGCGATTCAACATCTCTATTTGATTCGATGGAGATGGTGCGTATCGGGAACTCTATTGGTTGATATTCTGGCTTGTTGAAAGAGTATGTCACCTTCGCATCATAGTAGTTTTGATGCGACTTCGTACCATATGCGTAATAGCCTTCGAAGAACCAATGAGGATTAAACTTAGCCGTTGTTCGAGCTGAAGCACGCAATCGAATACCATCGACAAAGTTCTTTGAAATGAAGGTGTTAACCGGTCCGAGATCAACCTTACTAGGCTTATCTTCATTGCCAGTTTCGATGAAGTTCTCCACAAGAGCCTTCGTTGTAAACAGCAGCCACTTGAAGTGCTTGGTCTTAGACATGCGCTTCACGAACGAGTCCATACTGGCTTCGCTCTTGGTTAGTTGGGTCGTTCTATGTGCTGCCCAGAAGTCATTATCACGCATTTTAGCGTTTGCATCATACGTAACCTTTGCCTTCCCCTTGAAGAGTTTGTCGTCAATAGGAGTGAAAGCATAGTTATTCATGCCCGTTGTTCGTATCACAATGGCACGCTGAAGAAGGTCAGTCAGTTTCAACTCAGCCACCATGTTATCCGTTGTCAACGCCCATTCGCCATTATTCAACTTGGTGAACTCCTGTTCAAACTTCATCGCATCGACAAAGTTAACACCTGTGTTTGCAGGCAACTGCATATCACATTTCTTCACATGCAACGTACTATCGTTCAGCACATAAAGCTCCCCACGGAAGCCAAAGTCCTGTTGGTTAGCTGGCATAAACTGCAGTCTGATACATTGATCTTGGTTCACATAGACCGTATCATCTATATAGAAATGATAGAAGGAGATGGCAGTTGAGCCTATTGGAGAGGGGAATCTCTTTTGCAGAAGGTCGATTTGATCATCATAGAGGTTGATGTCTTTGAAGAGATCCTTTACTATTGTGTTCAACGCCTCACCTGTTTGAATGAGTTTAGAGATGCCCTTTGTCGTCTGACCTAACACTATATCCTTCTCGTCTCGAGGGTCTTTACGATAGATGTGTTGCGTGAGTGTCTCATCGACGGAGATAGGAAGTATGAGCTTGTTGTTATATGGGCACACCTCCACCTGATCGAGTAACCAAGGTGCTTTCTTGAACATCTTGCCCTCGATGTCATCGGGAGTTAGGTTGTTAATAGCCATCGTTACCTTCTGATACTTATCATATTGATAGTAGCTGTGGTTCGATAGTAACGACTCCTTCTTGGCTGCTATTACTCGTTTCATAAGCTCTACTGCAGGGTTATCCTTGCGTGAGTAACGATGCCTGCGTTTGGCTTTTACCACCACACCTTGCAGTTGCTTTGAATCGGCAATAAGCGTTATATGTAACGTATTAGGCGTGTCATCCGTCACTTTGATTCGACGAGGTTTATAGCCAACTGCCGTCACGGTGAGTTGTTCACCAGCTTTCTTCTCTATGGTGAAATGCCCGTCTGCATCACTCGAAGCCCCTACCTTGAGTGTTCGATAGATGGCATTGGCATAAGGAATACTGTCTCCTGTCTGTGAGTCAACCACATAACATTGCAGCAAAGTACTATTGACTATAGGGGCAGGCTTGCTTACCTCCTTTGCAAGAGAGTCCATCATCTGAATAAGCGAGTCGGTAGCAAGTGCCATAGAATCAGTGCCTAATAACAATGAATCAGCCTTAACTGGTAGGGAGTCTACCTTTAAGACTGAAGGAAGAGGTTGTTGCGCATGAGCTATTGACGTGCCCACTACAATGAAAAGGCACATCAACAGCATTATATTCAGTCGGTCTCGAAGCATGGAGAACACTGACTTTTGATGTTTTCTTACTCTATCTAATACCATCTTTTTAAATCACTTTTAAGCCCTTCCGAACGACTATATCGGATACAGAAACACTAGTCGATTTCTTCGTCGGCAGCGTATCCACCCATCTCACGAATAGCATTCTTGAGTATTGTGTATTGTTCGAAGAGGTTATTGACAGGCTCTTCACCTTGCGTAAAGTCGTGCATTGGGCTCTTTAAGAAGAAGCTCAAGAAGCGTTGAATACCATATCTTCCAGCCCTAGCAGCCACATCTGACAATAAAACAAGGTCTAGTAACAAGGGCGCAGCAAGGATGGAATCACGGCAAAGGAAGTTTATCTTGATCTGCATTGGGTATCCCATCCATCCAAAGATATCAATGTTATCCCATCCTTCTTTGTCATCGTTGCGTGGAGGATAGTAGTTGATACGCACCTTGTGATAGATTTTTCCATATAAATCGGGCTGCTCGTCTGGCTTACAAATGGTTTCCAAGGTGGACAGCTTACTAACTTCTTTAGTGTGAAAGTTGGCAGGCTCGTCCAGAACAAGCCCATCTCTGTTACCAAGGATATTGGTTGAGAACCATCCTGCCAAGCCTAAATTGCGTGTCTTAATGATAGGTGCAAAGCCTGATTTAACCAGTGTTTGCCCTGTTTTGAAGTCCTTTCCTGCAATCGGCATGTGCGTCTTCTCTGCTAATTCCCACATCGCAGGAATGTCCACAGTAGTGTTAGGAGCACCCATGATAAACGGGCATCTCTCATCCAAAGCAGCGTAAGCATAACACATGGAAGGGGCTATGTGCTCTCTGTCGTCAGCCTTCATCGCAGCTTGCAGTTGGTCGAGTGTCTTATGATAAGCCGCATCGTAAGGTACATATATCTCAGTAGATGCAGCCCAAATAACCACTACTCTATCGCATTGCTCACGCTCTTTAAAGTCGCGGATATCAGCTCTTAACGACTCAACCATGTCCCATCTCGTCTTGCAATCCTTAACATTATCGCCATCAAGACGCTTGGCGTAATTCTTGTCAAAGGCTGCTTTCATTGGCTTAATAGCCATTAGTTCGTCCCGAACAGGCTCAATGTCTTTCGCCTTCAAGACCTCTGCATAGACTGCAGCTTGATATGCGTTTTGAGGATAGACATCCCATGTTCCGAAGACTATATCACGCAAGTCTGCCATCGGAATGATGTCCTTATAGTGTAGATACTGCTTATCAGCTCCATGCCCAACACGTATCTTGTCATATTGTGTCATCGACCCAATGGGCTTTGCTAGTCCCTTACGTGCCATCAACACACCCGTCATGAATGTTGTTGCAACAGCTCCACATCCAACGACCAACACTCCGAGTCTACCTTCTGCAGGCTTTACATCCATTTGTTTCATACGTTTTATATATTATAAACTAAACGTTCTTATTTTATTTTTATTGCTTTTTTCTCTCTCTTATTCAGCTTGTTTACGCACTTAATTGCACTCATGTGTACACTAAAAGCGACTTTAATTCATGAATGATAAGGTCGGCAACAGGTGCTTCTGGCTCTTGTTTGTCCCATCCCTCACCCTTGAGCCAACAGGTTCGACAGCCTATCTCATGGGCAGGCAGGATGTCCTTCGTATAGCTATCACCCACTACTAACACCTTGCGAGGCTCTACCTGCATAGCGGCAACGGCTTTTCTGAATATCTCTGGAGATGGTTTACGAACGCCTACAACGGCACTCTCGGTCACAGTCTCAAAGAGATTAGACAAATGGAACTCATTGAGTACAACGGACATATTGCCATAGAAGTTGGTTACTAAGCCCAATCTGTATCGCTTCCGAAGCTGTTCAAGAACGTTCTTACTGCTTCCGATTGTCGTTTCCACCTTATTATATATATGGTTTTCAAGCTCTGCTTGCATCTTCTTCGCACTTTGCTCATCAACAGTCAACCATCCTTTCTCTAAGAGGTAATCGAACTCTAAGCCGAGTTTCACCGATAACATCCTGCGGAAAGAGTCGTTGGCATGAATCAAAGGTTCGCTCCCTAACTTTCGTTCAGCATATACGTAGGCTTCCCGAAACTGCTCTTCTGTCACAGAAACACCCATCGTTTCATATCCATGCCAAAGCATTTTACTCCAGTGACAGCCCTGTGTATCGAGCGTTCCACCGAAGTCGAAGAGGATAACCAACGGCTTTATCTGTCTCTCCTCACCGATACCCTGCATCAAAGACGCACATAATTTCTCGTGTTTCTTGTGCATATATATGTACATGAGGTTGTATATCGTGACTTCAAAAAGGAGGTAGATCCAAGGGCAATTCAGTAAGCAGGTGATGTAAAGGAGGATAGCTCTACTGTTAAAAGTAAGTAGGTTTGTGAAGGGCATGAGCGGTCGGCTCCCTTTCAAAAAACGCTCTTTCAGTTCTTGCGGAACCTGCTCTATACTGCCATACTGCGCCATCAACGCTTTGTGGAAACGCTGGAAAGCAGGTGTGCGACGCTCCTGACTTTTGCAATAATGCTGATAATTGGAGTGGAAAGCACGCTCCCAAAAGACATTCGGTTTGCCTTTCAGCGATTCAACTATCGCTTGTTCCTGTGCATAAGAGTCTAGTTCTGATCCTTTCTTACCCATCAGGAAGTAAAGATGTATCTGACGGTAATAGTCGCTCAAGGAGCTTTGTGGCGAGTGAGACAATAGACCTGCAACGGCTGCCAAAGCCAACCCTCCAATGCCCCAAGGCACTGTTGTAAGGGGTATAGGCTCGTTCCAAAGGCGCAAGACAAGGGCTAGATAGATTGTAAAAAACCATGTATCACCAGCAAAACCATCCAAACAACGCCCCTTCATCGACCGCTGGTTGGTGAGACGAGCTAGTTGTCCGTCGGTGGAATCACAAAAGTTTGCAAGCATCAAGAGCACTACGCCCACTACATTATATAATGTGTCTGTGAAAGAGAACATCATTCCTGCCGCCACACCAAGGAATATGGAGAGGATTGTAATGCTGTTAGGAGTGACGCCAAAGCGGTGCCAGAGCAAGGCAAAAGCAAGTCCGATGGGACGTGTGAAATGCACATCTAGCCACTCTTCGGTATCTTCCGACTTCATAGAAGCACGTAGTAATGTGCGGAATTTATCTATTTTCTCTCTTATTATCATGTATCTTTCAAGACTTTCATTATCGTTTGTTAATAGTCAAAAGGGGATGACTTTCACAACTGACGCACTCTTTCAACAATTGCTTGAGCTGCCTCTTGACGACAACGGGAGTAACTCGGCCAATCATTGAAGTCGATGATGACATAAGTTCCATCGGCTCGAATGATAGCATCGCCACCATAGATGGGGGTTTGCAAAAGCCTCGACAACTGTTCTGCATCGTGTTGCAACTGCCCTTTGGAGTAGTTGAAATGATGAGAAATACCATTCCGCTGCTCTGCACCAAACTTCGTTTCGCCATCGTCACAAGGATAGAAACAACGAAAGAAATTCGTTCCTTCAACACCATAAAACTTGATTAAATCGCCTTCCACATGCGCTTGTACAATGAAATCGACGATTCCTCGCCGCTGAAAACGCTCTTTGGCAAGTTCCAATTCAATTCGATGTGCACAATAGCAAACGTCCTCTTGGGTCTCTGCACTTTGGTCGCCACGCTTCAACCAATAGCCTTTTTCGCCTTCTGATGGTGGCAATGGAAGATGATTCTCACACATTACTCGTTCTATATTACGACGTTGGCAGGCTCGCACACCAGCTGTGGGATTGAGCACACAAACGCCTTTTTCCTCCAATGTGGATAGAGAATCTAAGGTCTGCGGAGCACGCCCCATGGAGAGAACGAGGAGTTTATCAGTTGAAAGATTACCCTTTGATAGACTCGTATTCAGTAATTGGATTGAATGTAGGGAAGTATCAAACGAATCTTCACTCACCATCTCTTCCGCACCCAATAGTCTACCGACTTCTGTCAAGATAGCCCAATCTTTCTCTTCAGAATGGGGCGAATAACGCTTTGCCCGTTGTATGAGTAACATGGTTAGAGCCTTTTATTCAGATATTCTTCAGCCTTTTTTATATCAGAAGCATGGTCTATGTCAAAGACTTTCGACAATGGATAAGCCTCAACACGAAGCCCTCCTGCCACCAAAGCACGCTGAAAGTTACGCATTCGATGTTGCCCTTTTGCAATGCAATCATCCAATATGGAGAGCGTTGAAGGGGCTAGTCCATAAATGCCCGCAGATACGTATTGCGTATCAGATTGTGCATTATCATAATAGCCCGTAACGTGTAGTTGCGGATCAGTTGACACGTAGAGCGGTTTCTCATCATCGATATAATCGGTTACACCCATCAGTGCATCCACCCCCTGATGCAGCCTTTCTCGGAAAGTAGAGACATACAAACTGAACGCTTGCTCATCGAAGATTGTATCAACAGTTGTCAGTATGAAGGGTTCGTCAAGCAGGTATTTTCGCAGCTCATAAAGGCTGTGCATGGAACTAGGAGTTGACTTAATCAGGAACTGCAGAGGGACATGATGCCCATTCAATCCCTGTTCCTCCACCTCAACAAGGTGCCTTGCAACATCCGTCATGTGCTCATTGCAGATAACAAGAATATCGGTTGCATCATTCGCAACAAACACTCTTATCAAGCGGTCAATAAGCCGTTCTCCATTTACCTTAACCAATGGCTTGGAATCAGTAACACCTTCTTGTGCCAGTCGGGAGCCGTCTCCAGCGGCGATGATTGCGTATTTCATTAAATGCAAAGATACACATTTTTGCTTTCAAAAAGCACAATTTGTAATTCAAAGTTGCGATTACTTCAAGTTGACGAGTAAACGAGTTGACTCGAAGTAATCATATTTTTGGAGTCAAGGAGATACCTCATTGTCTTTTTTTTCGTATCTTTGTAGCTTTAAAAACATAGTTTGGAAGATTGAGGATAATAGTTAATGGAGTCACTCAAAGAAATCTTTAGAATAGGAAAAGGGCCTTCTAGTAGTCATACCATGGGCCCTCAACGAGCTGCAATCATCTTTGCAGAGCGTCACTCGGAGGCGTCACGTTTCGAGGTAACATTGTATGGTAGCTTGGCAGCAACAGGCAAGGGACACATGACGGATAAGGCTATTATCGACGTATTAAAGCCTATTGCACCTGTTGATATCATCTGGCAACCTAGCATCTTCTTACCTTATCACCCTAACGGAATGGAGTTTCGAGCTTATAACGAGGCTGGTGAGCAACTTGAGGAATGGATTGTTTATAGTGTCGGAGGGGGTGCGCTATCGGAAGGAAAGGCTACGGGCGATTACTTCAAACATCAGGAAGTGTATGATTTGCATACTTTGAAGGATATTCAAGGATGGTGCGAACATCACGGAAGGGGCTACTGGGAATATGTAAAGCAGTGTGAGGATGATGATTTCTGGGACTATCTGCGTGAGGTTTGGCATACTATGCAGGGGGCTGTTGAGCGTGGTTTAGATAGTGAGGGGGCATTACCTGGTCCACTGAATTTGGCTCGTAAGGCTCCAACTTACTATATCAAAGCACGCGGTTATAAGCCATCTTTGCAGAGTAGAGGTATGGTTTATGCCTACGCTCTAGCGGTAAGTGAAGAGAACGCATCGAATGGTACGATCGTAACAGCCCCTACTTGTGGCGCTTGTGGAGTAGTTCCTGCGGTGCTTTATCACCTCTCCAAGGGTCATGACTTTACAGAGACTAAGATCTTACATGCCCTTGCAACGGCAGGACTCTTTGGTAACATTGTGAAGTACAATGCGTCTATATCAGGTGCGGAAGTAGGTTGTCAAGGTGAGGTGGGGGTTGCTTGTGCAATGGCATCAGCCGCCTCTTGCCAGTTGTTTGGTGGTAGTCCGTCACAGATAGAATATGCTGCGGAGATGGGACTTGAGCACCATCTCGGAATGACCTGCGACCCAGTTTGTGGTTTAGTACAGATTCCTTGCATTGAGCGTAACGCCTTTGCAGCTTGTAGAGCACTAGATGCTCAACTCTACGCATCGTTTAGTGATGGTAGTCACCGTGTATCCTTTGACAGGGTTGTAGAGGTGATGAAGCAGACAGGACATGATATTCCGTCATTGTACAAAGAGACGAGTGAGGGTGGATTAGCGAAAGATTATCAGGTATAAGAGTAGGACATAAGCCTCCCCCAACCCCTCCCAAGGGAAAAGAAGAAGCCTCAATCACAACAACAACCAGCCTCACCAACATCCCATCTACAGCCTCACCCCCGTCCCCTCTCCGAATGGAGAGGGGACGGGGGTGAGGCTTCTTCTTTCCCTACGAATAGGGTTGGGGGAGGCTTTTACTACATCCCGCAGAAGAACAGGACGATGATTTGTGCGGTGAAGATACGCAAGAACATACTTAAAGGATATACCGTTGAGTAACCAATGGCAGGGGCTTCACCATTACAAATAGAGTTAGCGTAAGCCAGTGCTGGTGGGTCGGTATAGGTTCCAGCAAGCATTCCCATGATAGTAAAATAGTTGAATTTATACTTCATGCGAGCGATAGTTCCAACGATGAGAATAGGAACAATCGTGATGAGGAAACCCGTATATACATACTTCAAACCGTCTCCCTGCACCACAGTATCCCAGAAACCTGCACCCGCCTTAATGCCTACTGAGGCAAGGAACAAGGCTAGTCCGAACTCGCGTAACATCATGTTTGCGGAGGTTGTAGTATATGTTACGAGGTGCATACGATAGCCAAATCGACCAATGAGGATGGCTATGATCAATGGACCACCAGCCAAACCGAGCTTCAAAGGAACGGGCATGTGTGGTATAGTCAATGGTAAGCTACCAAAGAGGATGCCCACGATAATGCCGATGAAGATGGTTGCGATGTTAGGAGTATTTAGACGTTTTTCAGAGTTACCCATTAGTTCGGCAACACGATTAACATTCTCTTCTGGACCCACAACCATAATGCGGTCGCCCACATTAAAGTGGTGATTACGACTTGCGAAGAGGTCCATTCCCTGACGACTAATGCGCGTTACGTTCACACCATACACCGAACTGAAGTGCATCTTAGCCAATGTTTTACCATTCATAGCACTGTTGGTGACGATAATACGCTTGCTGACCATCTTCTTGGGTTGGTCTTCTTCGTGCCAATCAACCTCGATCTCTGGACCAATGAAAGCCTGGATAGCCTTTGCATCGCCCTCTGCTGAAACGATAATCACCTCATCGCCCGACTCGAGAATGGTATCTCTATTAGGTACAGATATGTCTCCCTTCTTATTAATACGTGTACAAACAATGTCACGATTGAGGAACCCTGAGATCTCTTGTAGTGTACGTCCTGCAATGTAAGCGTTGGCTACCTTGAGTGACATAATGTGTGGTTTGGCATTCGGATTCTCACCTTCTTCCTCCATCAACTTGTCGTTCTCCTCTTGAAGATTGACCTTGCAGATGTAGCGAACAGCGATAGTTGCACCGATGATACCCACTACTCCCAATGGATAAGCGCATGCGTAACCATTGGCAATATCGAAGTTCATGTTGTCTTTGAACACACTATGCAAGGCTTCAGTGGCTGCACCAAGACCCGGAGTGTTGGTTACTGCACCATAAAGTGTACCTACCATCATAGGCAGGTTACTGCTGTTTGAGGTGTCAAAGAAGATGTAGTAGCATGCAAACATCATCAAGATGTTCAGCAGAATGGCTACTGAAGAGAGGATATTGAGCTTCAATCCGCCTTTACCGAAGCTCTCAAAGAAACCTGGACCAACCTGTAGACCAATCATAAAGACGAAGAGTATTAGTCCAAAGTCTTGTAGAAAGTTCAATACTGGGCGTGGCCCTGTGAAGTTAATGTGCCCTGCGAGGATGCCAACAAAGAGTACGAAGGTGACGCCGAGGGATATTCCTCCAATCTTAATCTTACCTAAGTAGACACCAAGAGCAATGACAATAGAATACAGTAACACGATGTGTGCTACCGAGTCTTGTGTTTGGAATAAATTTATTAACCAGTCCATAAGTATTAATATATCGCCTGCAAAGTTAGACTTAATATTTTACTCCTGCAAATTTAATGCTTAGAAAAGGTAAAAGAGAAGCCTCTCCCCCGTCCCCTCTCCGAATGGAGAGGGGCGTGAATACTACTGTTTGCAAATAAAGGGGGCGTTTCTTTGATGCAAGGAGAGGCTCTTTTCGACATAAGGAAACGCCCTTCTCGCTTGGAGAAGGGCGTTTCTTTAAATCTAAAATATAATTACCTCTATTCCCGCTAACTATCCTCTCCCATCCTACTAGTAGTTTTCACGCCCCTCTCCATTCGGAGAGGGGACGGGGGTGAGGCTTCCTTTTTGATAGGAGAAGGGCGTTCCGTATGAAGTGAACCACACTTAACTGCATTCGTGACACTATACAAAAATAGGGACACACAAGCTGCGCATCCCTACTAAAATATTAATTAAATTCTACTTTCGGAGACGTTATTCATCGTCCTCATCATCGTCATCTATCACCACAGTATCGGCTACTCGCATTCCTTCGATTGGTAAGGCGCGGTCGATAACAGCGTTATAAGAGATAGAACTCTCGCTTCTTGACAAGCCTAAAGGCATTAGTTTGTCATGGATGATGGACATCAGATGATGGTTATTATATGCGTACATCTTTAAGAAGAGGTCGTATTCTCCAGTCGTATAGTGGCATTCCACGATCTCAGGAATCTGCTTTAAAGCATCGACAACATCGTCAAACTTCTCTGGATTCTTTAGGTTAAGACCGATGAAAGCACACGTCTCGTAACCTATACGCTCTGGGTCAATAACAAATTGCGAACCCTTTAGTACACCTAAGTTTGTTAACTTCTGAATACGTTGATGGATAGCTGCTCCACTCACATTACACGCACGTGCAACCTCTAAGAAAGGGATTCGTGCATCCTCAGATATCAAGTGTAATATCTTCTTGTCAAGCCTGTCTAAACTTCTATGTGCCATTCTGTATAAACTATTATATTTATCTGCAAAGATACAAAAAAGCCTTTAATCCGCAAAGAAAAAAGTCTTCTTTCGTAACAATCCACAACTAACAGTGCTTATTCCTACCCTTTTTTATGGCTCATAGTGGCTGAGAAATTGACATTGAGGATGTTTGCTTCACGCAGAGCTTGCTTAAGGTCAATGATCAAGCCCATGTCTACATGACGGTCAGCCTTTATGCTCACGCTTAACTGCTTACGCTCTTCTGGAGGCAAGGAGGCAACCAGATGGATGAGATAATTGCGTATTTCGGGGATGTTAGTGACCTTATCATTCATCTGAACAACGGGTGTTTGGCTTGTAACCTTGCCTGTTTCGTCCATCGGACGACCTATATATATATGTTGAACGAGCGACTTGTTGTCAAGTCGAGATAGCTGCGTTGCTGACGGCACTTGGTATTTTACATGTACAGTAGCCTTTCGCATGTGTACAACTAACATGAAGAAGAAGAGGATGGAGAAGATAAGATCAGGCAAAGAAGCGGTGTTCAATGCTGGAATATCGTGGTTACGACGTCTGTAAAGTCTCATTCCGTACCTCCTTTCTCAGCTTTCCCTGTTGCAGGAATAGCATATACTTCAGATATTCTTAGCGGTATCTCGTCCATGATTTGGGCTTGTTGCTCATGACTACAAAGCTCAAATTCCTTTCCAAACAACTGCTCCGAACGTGCATTGCGAAGGGTGTTATAAGCCTCAACTAACTGATTTTGCACCTGCACATAGACGTCATACGAAGCCTTACGAGAGGTTTGCAGTTGTATCATGTGTGCCTTTCCGTTAGCCTCAATGAACTGTTGTACACGCTGGTGAAGCGTTTCCACGGCTATAGCCTTCCCCTCCAACTGCACCTTACTATCGTCATCTATTGCTATACGCATTAGTTTCTTCCCATCGATGGCAGTTGCTTGTTTCTGCGTCTTATCCATCGGTGGCAACTGACGAGAGATTCCTTTGTCTAGGTCCATGGACGAGGCTACAAGGAAGAGTATCAACAACATGAACGAGATGTCGGCTGTTGATGTAGTATTCAAACCCGGTACTGTGCGTTTCTTCTCACGCCGAAATCGCATCATTTTTGGTGTTCCTTTCTATAATAACGGGTTGCTCCAAAGATGACAACACCCGCTGCTATGACAAGAAGTGACAATGAAGTATTGACGAACATATCGGTTACACGCAACCAAAAAGCATCTGTGAAGTGTGCTCCGTTGACCATCATTGCCTTCGAAGAACCGAATGCGAAGGACAAAACAAGGAGTAGAATCGTAATGCCATAGGTGCTATAAGCAATCTTCCTAGATGGTATGCCGTTGCTTAATCCCTCCTCTTGATTGCTCGTGCGAAGTCCCTTCACCATTGCTACTAAGGCTGCCACGACAGCAAGAACAAGCAAGACCCACATGAAGCCAATCAACACATCGGTTAGCAAAGGAGCATTAAATGCAGGGTCACTAGCCAATGGTTCGTTGAATCCAACAAGGTAGAATGCCATGAAGACAACGGCTGTCAGTGCAACAATAACATAGAGAATCCGTTGCGAAATACGCTCCTCATCCTTCTTTCTAAAACCTTTTATCTTCTTCATCTCTTGAGTTTATACTTCATAATAGCGTCTAGTAAGGAGATTGCAGACTCCTCCATTTGGGCTGTGATGTGCTCTATCTTCGATAGAATATAGTTATAAAATACTTGCAAAACAAGGGCTACTATGATACCAAAAATCGTGGTGATCAATGCAACCTTCAT
Organism: Prevotella sp. 20925_1_30; assembly: GCF_041433025.1. Classification (NCBI taxonomy): domain Bacteria; kingdom Pseudomonadati; phylum Bacteroidota; class Bacteroidia; order Bacteroidales; family Prevotellaceae; genus Prevotella; species Prevotella sp. 20925_1_30. The sequence continues at coordinate 130,356 of NZ_JAPWAR010000004.1, forward strand.
ACCTGCTGCAACGATGGTAGGGCTGATATCGCCCGCTTCCTGTATCTGATCGAATGCCATTACCATACCAATCACGGTTCCAAGGAAGCCCAATGATGGTGCCATAGCGATGAAGAGTGTAATCCACGAACAGCCCTTTTCAAGGTTAGCACTCTGCACACTACCGTATGAGGTAACGCTTCGTTCGATGTTATCAATCGAATCATCAATACGAAGTAAACCCTGATAACAGATTGATGCAACCGGTCCGCGCGTGTCACGACTGAGTGTTTTTGCCCCTTCGATATCACCTGCCTCAATCATATCCTCTAGCTTACCAACGAATCGTTTAGCGTCTATCTCCGACAAACTAAGATAGATGATTCGCTCAATACAAAAGGCTAATCCCAACACTAACGCTAGTGCAACAAGGGACATAAAGCCCGCATTTCCCTCGATAAACTTACGTTTCAACGACTGGTGGAAACCTGTTGGCTGTTGTAGAGACTGCACCTTACTTGTATCGGCAACACCGGTATCGTTCAATGCATCATCTGATAGAGTATCGGCTGACGCAACGGCTGTTGCGGTTGGAGCAGGACTACTGGATGTTTGTGCTGACACGATGGTTACGCTCGTAAATGACATAACCATTAGCATTGCAAAAGCTGCAAATAAATTCTTCATAATTGATAACCACTTATGGTTCAAATTGATTGATAAGGGCAACATCGCCCTATTTTTAACATCGCAAAGGTATAGAAAATAATTCAAAATGCGTAATCCATGATTTAAAATTATGATTACTTTGAGTTAACGAGTTGACTGGTTGACAAGTTGACGAGTGATTAGTTCAGTTCTTGAAAAGCATCAATAAGTTCTTTGCTGGGGCATTTTTAACATGGAGAAGAGAGCCTCACCCCCGTCCCCTCTCCGAATGGAGAGGGGAGTGAAAACTACTAGTAGGATGGGAGAGGATGGTTAGCAGGAATAGAGGTAATAATTTTCTAGAATTAAAGAAACGCCCTTCTCGATTTGAAGAGGGCGTTTCCTTATGTCGAAAAGAGCCTCTCCTTGCATCGAAGAGACGCCCCCTTCATTTGCAATCAATAGTAATCACGCCCCTCTCCATTCGGAGAGGGGACGGGGGTGAGGCTGTAGATGGACGGGGGTGAGGCTGTAGTTAGGCTATTAGTGAGGCTTCTTTCTCCTACTTCTCCACCCTCTTAATGACTTTACCATTCGATAGCTTGAGGATGTTAATACCCTTTGCTGGTGCAGAGAGATGGTTGCCATTCAGGTCATAACGTGCTGATTCAGAGACGTTGTAGAGCTGATTTGCTGTCTTAATATCCGATGTCGTAATATCGAGTACATCGTATCGACTGCCCTTGACAACGCTTTTCTTCACCAGAATTTCCTTGAATTTCGTTATTATCTCAGCAGGTACATAGATGGAGAGTTGCGTGCGGAAAGCAGTAAAGACTGACTCTCCGAACTCTGGGATACCCGTACCTGCGAAATGAACCACAGCTAACTTCTTTGCACCAAAGAATGCTTTCTCATCGATACCAGAGACAGCTCCCTTGAAGTTGACGCTTACTAAGTCCAAACAACCAGTAAAGGCTTGCTCCTTAATAGATAACCCTGAGGCAAGAGATGTTATATGAGTTAGACCCGAGTAAGCAAATGCGCTCTTTCCAATGTTGGTAAGTCCTTCAGGCAAGACAATGCTCTTTAGGTTCATAGCATAGGCGAAGGCGTTTGCTTCTATATCGGCTATCTCTGCAGGAAACTGCACTGTAGTTGAGGTGCTACCAGTAGGGTAAGCTATGAGAGAAGTCAGCTCTTTATTATAAAGCACACCATCAACAGCAGCATAATCTTCGCTTTCCTCTGATACAGAGAATGCAGTCACAGCAGTCTTATAAAAGGCATTCTCTCCTATATCTGTCAATGTCTGGGGGAACTCAGAAAGCGTGGTAAGGGCTGAACAACCCTCAAATACATGCGCACCAATCTCTTCCAAAGCAGACGGGAAGGTCATAGTTGTGAGCTTTTCACACGATGCGAAAGCATAATCCCCAATGCTTGTTACATTCTCAGGGATGGCACATTCCGTCAAAGCTGTACAACCCGTCAGAGCAAATTTGTCTATTTTCTTTATAGAAATAGGGAGTTGGATCTTAGTAAGTTGATTGAGCCTATAGAACATATAAGGGGGTATGGCATCTTTTTCGGTAGGCTGATAATGTTTGGTTGACAGCCCTTGCTTTATCGCACAATAGTTATCACCTTTTTCTACAATACGTACTTCCGAGAGGTCAAGAGAGGTGAGTTTTCCCTCCGTCTTATCGCTCTCATAGAGTCCTTTACCAGCCATTTGACGGAGGAGCAGGATGTCGGTTCCGTCGATTTCGCCCGTCACCTTCAAGTCAGTTATCTGATACTTCTTAGCCTCTGGGATGTGAGTTGCGAGTTTCCCAGCCTCTGTTTTCACTGTTAATGACTCCTGAGCATGAGCCGTGAAACACGCACATGCCAGTGCAATTACGGTTAATACTTTCTTTGATGTAAAGACTTTCATTTGTTACTGATTGTTTTTTAATTAATAAATATCACCTTTTTTCATAAGGGATAACGAACTTGTAGCCACGACCTCGTAGTACAACATCCTTCTCCCGAACCTCTTCTACATATAATTGTTGTGCTCCCTCTTTTAGTCCACTACTACTAAATTCATCGGGATAAAGCATAGAGAGCGAGACAGGAATACGTGTTCCAACAACTGGGTTGACGATGGCTGGCGTAATCTTAACGACCTTCTTCGATGAATAAGGGCGTGCCCCATTGCAGAGCCAAACGCCAACTCCCGGTCGGCGAACCGCCATCACCGTGTTCATCTGCGCATAAAGGCTGTGCGAAGTGGTGCCATAAACGCCCACACGAGAGGCAGTTCCCTCACAACGCACCGTCACTTTCAATGTCTTCTCTTGCTTGTCTTGCGAAATAACACGTATCTTTGCCTCCCCTTCATAGTGTGCTTGAATCTCCAAGATATTGGTTTTTGCATTCCATTTAACGCTCATCACCTTGTCAGGATCATCCACTTTCAAGTCGACAATATCCCCTCCTCCGTTCAAACTAACGAACTTGCTTTCGTCACGAGGGAAGAGTCTGATCTCCGACTGACTGATACTGATTTCCGGAGCAACCACATGGATGTCAATGCGCTGACGCTTATCTCCAGAGATGATAGTCGCATAGGTCGTACCTTCCCAGATACCATTTACACGCAAAGTGTCCTTACTGATGTTCACACCAGCTACCTTTGAATCGGCAACATAAGCGATATATTTCCCCGTGCCACCCGTTAGGAGGAACATACGTGTGGATAGTTTCGTGAGTGCAACCTCGTTCGGTGTCTCCCCATTAAGCTGTATGTCCTTTGCTTCAGGACTATTGTCTTTATCGCAAGCAACAAGGAGAATGCTGCAAGCAAAGAGTAAGATAAGATATAACTTTTGTCTCATAACGTCTTAATCTACCATCAGTTTATATTCAATCTCCCACTTTCTTTCAGGTGTCTCCACAATCTCTATTTGTAGAAGATGCTGCCCTTTTGAGGGAAAAACAATCTTTCCATCGACTGGTGTAACCGGTGTGCCGTCCACTTGATAGGTGATAACTGCATTCGGATTAGCCAAGTCATGATAATAAAGAGGTAGGCTTCGAGGACAAGTCCCTGCCTCACTCACCTTATATAAATAAGGTATGCGTCCTTCCTCTTCAACGCCCATATTCATGCGTTGCGTTTGTTCGGTGATAGGGTCTGTGGGCTTCGATTGCTCCGAACCTTTGACAGTCTTCACGCTAAACTGATAAGAACTGCCCGGCTCGAGAGCCTCAACAACAAAGGAGGTTGACGTTGTCGTGGCAATTACCTGCCCATCCTTCAACACCTGATAACGCACATCAGCATCAGCAACAGGCTTCCATGAAAGTTCAACCTCACGTTGTTGCGGGCGGACAACGAGGTTAGAAGGAGCCTCCAAGGTAGGTGTCACCGTTCCTTTCTTCGTCATTTTAAAGGAGACATCATCGATGAGAACGAATCCACCAGACTCTGCCGACTCATAGTCATTCTCGATATACAAGCCCACACCAGCACGATTCACTCCTGCCGGCGCTTTGACTGTTATGGTCATCATCTGCCATTGATTCGTAAACTTCCGAACCTTTTCTTTCTCGCGCGTATCCTTTTTTATGGATGTTAAGTCACGATACCAGTCCACCGTAACAGTAATGTTTGGACGTTTCAAAGAGCCTTTGTACCAATAAGTAAGTTGATATTCAGCACCCGGTTCTACCACGATGTGATAAGGATTAAACTCCTTGTCGCGTGAGAAGAAAGAGCCTCCATTGGGATAGAGTTTTATAGCATAGGTGCCGTTATGGGCATCCTTTGTCCTTGAGTAAGCCAATGAGGAATTGAAGTACCAATAGCGTGGTTTGAGGTAAGGATCATAATAGTTAGGGTCTTGTTCCTCGCCTTCTTCCTCATCATCACTTGGTTGCATCGTTTCTGGAGGATAGTCTTCAAATCCTCCATTGAGTATCAGTTCTTGTCCCACTTGTCCCTTTGCTGTATAAGAGAAGGACAATAGGCAGAACAGAAAGAGATAGATTTTATTTGTCATAGAATGCGTATTTATTGATTAAATTGATTGATGTCTGCCAGCGTCAAGCCATAGTGTTTGCCTATTGCCGAAGCAATATTGCGCAGCGAACCTTCGGTACTTTCCGGTGCTAAGAGGCGTTGCTTGTCCCATAGTCCGCCATCGGCTGTGAGCTGATTGATATATTGTTTCACCTCGTCATAACTAAGGTGGGGTTTGCCAGAAGACTGCACCGTGAACTGCAAACCATATATTGCTCCACAGCCACGAGACAAGAAAACGAGGGCATTCTGGGCATCTTCATCAAGATTGACACGTGTAATCTCGCCCACAAGGAAGGTCATGGCTTGTACGGCGGCGACCTTTGATAACTCACTCCTAATCAGTTGTAATTGTTCGTGTACATCGTCATAACGATATTCCGTGAGTGCCAATCGACCTCGTGCAAAGGCGTTGTAAATCTTAATGCGACTCTCCCGTAGCACAGGCAAACTGCTTGTTTGGATCACAGGTAACCAATATTGATAATAGCCATAAGCCAAGTCCCAATGGTGTTCAAGCTCTGTGTAATTACGACCGGGCAGTAGTTTTGTTAGCTCATGGTCGTGTCGTAGACGGCTGTCTGTATATAAACTGTCATTGAGATGTACGTTCAGCACCTTGTCAAGATACACTCCTCCCCATACGATACCATTAAACATCTCCGCCACAACAAGCCCTTTCTCATTGACAAAAGCGATGTTGACATCACCGATATTCGTACCCACATAGCCTGCTTCTCCTCGTGCTGCACGATGATTACGAGCCGTTCCCGGACTCGGTTGTGATAGTCCGCTTAACTTGCCCGTAGTGGTGAAGATGTCGTTAATATCAGCCAGTATGCGGTTGCGGTCAGCCTTGTGTAAGGACGAAGCAGCCACTTCCTCCATTGGTTTTAAGCCAAATTCGCCATTCTGAAAATAGTCTTGTACCTTCGTCATGTTGGCTGGATACATGATAGCGGCTATCTTTAAATAGCTGTTATAGATATAGTCCATGGGGTCACGCAACAAACTACACTCCAAGTAATCAACGCTACTTGCACCATTACGTTTAAACTGATAGACAGGGTCGGGGATAGTTGGTTCACGATAAGCCGACTCTACCGTCTCTCCTTCCCATTGGTTACAAGCGAGACAGCAGAGCGGTAATAAGAATAGTAAGATATAATTGATTGGATTCTTCTTCATCATTTTCTCTATTATGGAAGGATAATATAACCACAGAAAGGAGACTTTATCTTGTCGATTCCCTCTTCGTTTTGATGCTGGTTGACAGTGAGTGGCTTCACGATAGTGAGTCCATCTTCTGATACTGCAGAGATGGTCGCCTTGATGGAAGAACCACGTGGACCGACACCATTCACACAGATATACATAGGATAACCAGAGTGTGCAGTGAAGGTGATCTTATACTCCATTCCATTGGTCAGGAAGGTTGTTGCAGTCTCATCTCGGCGATTGCTTGCTATGACATGCAGCTGTTTATCGGGCGAAATGTACCTTATGGTGTATCTAGAAGAGATGTCACTATCTTCCACGAGTTGTCCCAAAAGGTTCACCTCAGTATAGGAACACGTGAGCGTAACGGTGTAGTCTCTTACGTTATCGGTGATGTCTACACCTGGATACACATAATCAGTAACAGGTGCATCGGGGTTCCCGAGCTGTATAACCTGATCTTCGTAAGAGAGCTTCGGCTTATCTATTCCTTTGAAAGGAAATAGTTTCTCGTAGTCCTCCTCGGCATATTCTTCACTACTCCTTGTGCAACCAGTAGTAAGGAGCAGCACACCTATTAATATATAATGAATCAGTTTTTTCACCATAGTTGATTGTCTTATTGAATGTATTTACCTATCTTCTATTGTTGAATTATTCGGTGGGTGCATCCCAGATTTCGGCTTCCAAGCCTGTAAACTCACCTTCGGGATGGAGGTGCTTACTGACCAGTCGGGTGGTACGCAATAGTGGATCGTACACCGAAACAAGCTCTGCAACAAAGCGATCACCCTGTCGCTGGAAGTCGAAAAACATCGTTTTACTATCATAACGAAGCCCAGCTCGGAAGGTAATACCCTGTTCCGTGCCTGCATAACCAGAGCCTAATCCAGTCATTTCTTTGGCTGGATAGCCCGGAATAGGGTTCTTCTTCTGCGTGAAAAGGAAGAGATAATAACGCTTCGCAACAATCTCCTTCAATAGAGCTTGATTAGTCTCTACATTGCGTTTGATGTATATGTCACTTTGAAAGAACGTGCGCCCACCACGGTGGATACGCAGTTGTGGGTTCGTCATACGCTCAAAGAACGCCCGATTCTCATACGCTTTTTGCACGAAGGAGGTTGTTTCCTCTGGTGCTTTCAACTTCGAAAAGACGATGTACTCACGTGCAGGTTGAAGGTAGGATGCCGTGCGGAAAACTAAGTCTCCATCCTCATTTCGCCCCATGAAAAGGAAGTCTGACGACCCTTCAAAGCGGTCGTTCACTAATTGGTGGATATAATTATAAGTGGAGAAAGTTAGTTGGGTGAAACTGTTCCTACCAATAAGATACTCGCTTGTCATTGGTTGTGTAGCAGTCTGCTCGGTGTAGTCAGCACGCATTACAACCGTGTTATCATCCTTAAACTGCATTGTGTAATAGTCGCCTCCATAGCCATATCGCCCCCTGAAAGCCTGTTGTGAAATCAGTTCTGAAGGGTTGGAAAAGAGCAAGGAGTCGGTCTTTGGGAAATAAAGGACACGCCATCCATAAGGTGCCTCGACGAGTTCTCGTTTCAAATTAGCAATACTCTCACTATTGCGTTGCGCTGGATTCTTATCGAAAACATCGTCATTACTGGTGCAGGCAACCAAGAGGAGCACCATTGCTAATAGATAGTATTTCATTTTATTGTTATTCATCTCTGGTGTTGTTTGATGTAAGCATTAATTCTTCTAATGCTTATTACTTGCATTTGCTTTAGGTTTATATGCCACGACTTGAGTACATATTCGGTTACAAACGACTGTTTCTCAGTAAACTCTTTATAGGCTTGCTTCGCCTCTTCTGCATATCGGGCATTTACCTCAGGATCGATGTCTGTGTCGGGAGTTTGGGCCGTGATTGATGCGTCATAAACCTCCTTAGGCGTACTGGTTAGCGTGGCACTGATGATTTCGGCAAAGTCATCTTCAGGCGAGAGAAAGCCTAACATCGTATAAAAACCACGTTTATTGGCATAGGAATCGAGCCCAAAACGTTCCTTGCCAGTGCGTGCATAGCTTAAAGGAGCAGCCAGAGACTCTGTAGAACCAGTGTATCGTTGTTTACTGATCATCGAGAATTTGTCACGGTCATAGGCAATGTGTAGCATTAAGCACTTGGCTAACTGATGGTGAACACTGCGCATAAGGACAAAGACCTTATCCTTATCTGCAGGGTTGAAATCGTCTACATGATAGATACACATCTCTTTCGCAGTGAGTTGCGGATTGTTAAGTCGCTCCACACCATGCGTATCTGGATTCCCTCCTCCATATAGATATAACTTGATAGGGAGCCTCCCGAGCAATAGTTCTTCCCCACCCGTCTCCTTGAGGCGATAGGTCTCCAAGCCCATTACTCGTACTGCTTCAAGCACTTTACGAACGTTCTCCAGCTTTGGAGGATATATGTAAGAGCCAGTAGAACCAGCATTCTTTTCCCATCGGTAGACCACCTCTATTCCATAAGGGATTGTGATATTCTCAAGGATCCACTTATCCAGTTCGGTGGTTGCTATCTGCTTTCTCCCTTCGTCAATGACGCTTATCTCACTTAGTTTCTCACTACTGCAAGCAGCGAGAATGATGGTTGCGAACAGGAGAAGAATTGCTTTTATCTTTATCATCTTTCTAATCATTTACTTGTTCATCATACTTATCTTGGCAATTGCTGACGCTCACGGGGATTAGGAGTAAGCCCTCGTTGGATAGCTTCTGTTGGTATCTGAAGAACTTTTCGAGGGTCATCTTTCTCCAAGGGGAAGTAATAGGAGCTCTTCGACGAACGCTTTACAGCAATGTGAAAGCGGCGGATGTCGAACCAACGTAAGCCCTCTTGGAAGAACTCCTTTTGGCGGAAGTCGAGTATTAGTTGTACCATTGCAAGCTGCTTCAAGGTCATCCCATAGAAGGGAGAATATAGGTTATATCGATTGCTGTTAGTCGATGTGTACACTGCACGTTCGACGGATGGCATGAAGCCAAACTTGCCTTGCATGTATTGCAGGTAATCATCGATTGCATGGTCATAGTTCCTTAGCATAGCATAAGCCTCCATCCTGTTGAGGAGCACTTCATCGACTGTGAAGAGTGCATTAGTCACATAGATGCCACGCGGCTTAGTGCCTGTTTGCTCTGAATTAGCCAACTCATCAAACTTAGCCATGTATCGTCCTGTGGTCGTAGGAGCTGGTGAGGAAGTGAAGAGATAAGTACCAATGAAATTCATCTTAGCGTAATCTCCGCCTCCTTCTATGCCCCTTTGCGCAAAGATCTTATCAATGGTGTTGAATGTAGAACCATATTTTTCATTCACCACTGAACGTGCCCATCGTGACTCGGTAGTGGTTAGTAAGAGATTAGCTGGTTCATCCGCGGCCATATACCTATGGTATAGGTTTTGTGGAGAAAACTCCATTTCATCAGCGTAATGACGCCATGATCGAAGCTGACCCTTCGGTTCACTCCCTAAGACATAATCGGCATATTCGATCACAGATTGCCATTCCCCTTTCATGAGATAGAACCGAGTTGCGAAAGCGTAAGCGGCTTTCTTATTGAAATGGAACTTAGGATGTGTATAATAGTTATCCGATACTAAGGATATACCTAAGCGTAAGTCTTTCTCTATCTTATCGTACACCTCATTTACAGTTCCACGTTCGTAATTGACCAAGGCGTGCTTCTCTGGCTTGGTGATATAGGGTATTCCTGGATTATCCGAAGCACCTCCATAAGGCTCCGCCCATATATTCACCAACATAAAATGTAGATAGGCTCTCAACAAGAAAGCCTCTCCGTACAACGCTTTCACACGCTCCGTTTTAGGGTAACGACTTAATAGTTCCAATGCTTTGTTAGCCTGCGCAATACCTTTGTAGCACGCATTCCAATAGTTGAGAGGCGTGTCCAAATCCTCTTGATCATAGTCTTCCCAGAAGAACATAGCCTCATTCAATCGTGTATGGACCCCATTCGTCCGTTCCTCCACATTATCTGTTCGAGGTTCAAGAAAGGGTATATAGCTTGCTTCCGGATAGGCTCCCGTAAGTAGTTCAGCTACTTTCTTCTCAGAATCAATATTGACGTCTAAGTCCGAATCGGGGCTCTTATCGAGGAAGTCGTTACAGCCGACAAGCAGACAGCTAACGGCTAAAAGCAGTAATGATATGTATTTCTTCATCTTCATTCAGTTAGAAACCTATATTCAATGTTAGGGTATATTGCTTTGGAGTTGGTAGTGATACACCACCCGACTTATAGTACTCTGGATCCTGTCCCTTTAGTTTCTTGTCTGAATAAAGGAGGAAGGGATTGGTCACATTAAGGCGTAGATCCATTGTTTGCAGCCTCATCTTCTTTAGGAAATCATTAGGTACATGATAGGCTAAAGAGATGTTCTTCATGCGTACAAAACTACCATCTGCAATCATCATCTGCGAGTAGTTATAAGTATTATACGCCCTTTCGATGTTCTCCTTACCCACTTTTTCAATCAACTCTTGCGATGGAAGTACCGGAACATCCGTCCTTCTCTCATCTCCGGGATTGAGCCATCGATTGTAGTAAGACTTCGAGAAGACATTTAAATCACCAAACTCGGGGTCGAAAGTGGGGTTCAGCCGGATCTTATTACCAGCTTGCATGGTCAGAAAGAACGATAGTTCCCAGTCTTTATACCTAATAGTATTGGACAAGCCACCTATCACCTGCGGTTCAATAGGTCCATAATATAAGAGGTAAGACTTGGCATATTGCGTATCAAGGAAGTCTGCCCCAGCATTCTTCGCATACTCTCCTTGATTAGAAGGATAAAGCCCGAAGTCGAAAGTTGGTAGTCCGTTCTGATCCAATCCTTGGAAGTTAAAGGCAAAGAGAGAGCCTCTTGGGTAACCTACTATGTTCCCCCTGCCTCGCCCAGCGACCATATCAAAGGCATTAGGAGTATTCAGTAAGCATGTTATCTTTTGGTTCATAGCACTCAAGGTGAGGCTTGTTGACCATTGAAAGTCCTTACTGATAATGTTCTTTGTATGCACTCCGAGTTCTACACCTTGCGTACGCATATCACCAAAGTTAGCGTACTTGTAATATTCACCTCCTACTCCCGATGTTCGGACGAGATCGATGAGATCGAATGTATTTCGTTGATATACATCCAGTGTTGTACTTATTCGGTTGTTGAATAAACCTAGTTCCATACCAATGTTCAACTCGTACATCTTCTCCCATGTGAGGTCTCTGTTCTCTAAGTGAAAGATGTTTAGTTTGTTCTCTCTATCGCCGAACTGGAATCGATTCACTATCCCACTTCGATAGACAGCATTAGCATTGATAGCCTCTTCATTCATCTTCGCGGTCAAGCCGTAACTAGCTCTTAGAGCCAAACGAGAGATAGTTTGATTGTTTTTCAACCATTCCTCTTGGTCTAAGTTCCACTTTCCTCCAATGTTCCAAGTGGGTAACCACAAGGCACGAGCACCCTTTCCCGATGTGTTCGAACCCTCGGTATTAACCACAACATTGAATATGTACTTGCCAGCATACCCATAAGTACCATTGAAAGAGAAGGTTATTCCGCGGTCATTCCGCTTGTGGTAACTGAAGTAACTACTCCCTTCATCAATGAGCTTATTGAATATCAAGGGGTTAGTATATACCTGATTGCCTCGGTCATATTGGATACCATAACCCTCGAAAGGATTGGTTGTGCGAATAGCCGAACGCAACTCTGTGAAGGCAAAAGCCTTTAGGTCATGTTGTCCCAACCGCTTATCAAAGTCGATGGCTATGCGTCCCAAGAAACTCTTTAAGGATGCTTCTGTCTTGTTGAGAATGCCTCCGTGAGTCAGACCTACCCTCGGTTGCAACTGCGGATTGTCCTTATCATGCACCAAATAAATATTCTCCTTGGCAACAAAAGGATTCTCATTCGCACGAAAGGCCTGTATGATATTCGATCCTTCAAGCACCTCATGCGTCGTATTGGTATAAGCATGTCTGAGTGCAACTAAGCCTTTCAAAGCCAGCTCAGGGTTGATTCTGTAGGTTGCTTCGGATTGTATCTTGAAGTCCAAGACATCGATATCCATCTTGTTATTAGCATACTCATTTAAGATGTTGAAAGGTGCCCAGTTGTTGCGATAATACGACAGATTACCCTCATCATCATAAGGACTTAAAGTCCTACTCGTACCTAAAGCGTAAGAAAAAGGATTGATATCGAAGTCGCGTTCGAACACTCCTAAGGCGTTATTCTTGCGTTGCGGCATCGTTCCTGGTGCTTTTTGCGAACGGATATTGCCCTGTGCTGTGAGTGTGGCAGTCAGTTTGTCGTTAATGTAAAAGGTGTTTTTTACATTTGCCGTAAAGCGACTTACCTTATCAGCTATCGTCCATCCAGCATCATGATAGAAACCTAATGAAGCGTAAGTAGCTGTGTTCTTGCCACCACCCGACAATGTTATCATGTGGTTAGTGGTAGGATTCATCGTGAAAAGGAGCTTAAACCAGTCAGTATTGGCATACTCCCTCTTGCGCAGGAAGTCCATCTTTGCATCAGGCGTATTGGGCAGATAGTAAGTACCCGTTGCTGGATTGACGGTGCTAACAGCCTTATATAGCTGGTAATAAATGCCACTTCGCCGTCCATATAACGATTTGGTCACACCGAAATAGCCCTTATCATTCATCTCTTGATAGAGTGACATGGTCTCTTGTGAGTTTAGTAAGTCGAAGTCGGAGTACCTCGGTCTGAGGCGAATGGAGTTCTCTGTGGAGTAAGTTACACGTAGGGGAGACTCTCTTCTACCCGCTTTTGTGGTAATGACAATTACTCCGTTCAAGGCGCGAGCACCATAGACTGATGTAGCAGAAGCATCTTTCAACACTTGAATATCCTGTATGTCGGCAGGATTCAAACCTGATATTGCTGAGGAGATGAGCGTCACAGCATCACCAGATGCAAGTTGGTCGAGGCTGAGATGCACCAAGTCTTCATACACCGCACCGTCTATGACATACAGAGGTTGCACGTTTCCGATGATTGAAGCACCACCACGAATATTAATACGAGGGGCTGATCCGAAGGTTCCCGATATGCTCTGAATAGATAAACCAGGCACTCGTCCTTCCAACATACGCGATACGTCGGCAACACCTTCCAGCTTAATATCATCCATCTTAACCGATGTTGCCGCTCCTGTATATACTCTATTACGGATGTTCTGATAGCCTGTTACGACGACTTCATCAATCTGTCGCGCATCAGCCTTTAGTGTGATGGTAAGGTTCTGACCGCTCACTTTTACCTTCCGAGGTGTCATTCCGATGTAACTCACCTGTAAGGTCTGTCCTTGCGAAGCCTTTATGGTGAAGTGACCATCCATGTCGCTCACTGCTTTCTGTTTAGTTTCTACAACCTGCACAAAGGCTCCGATGAGTGTTTCGCCCTGTTCGTTCTTGACCGTTCCACTGATGGTTCCTGTTGTCTGTGCCGTCAGCGTGAGCGTCATAAACAGCAGGATGAGGGTCAGTAGAGCTTTTCGTTTGTTGATAAATCTATTTATCTCTTTTATCATGATTGTTCTTTTCGCTTGTATCTATTGATGGTTTATATACTATCAGAGCACAAATTGCAATCCTCCATACACTCCCAAAGGGTGACCGGCACGCAATCCTGAAGGGTGACGGGACACGAGGTAGCGTTTATTCGTTAGGTTGATAGCATTCAAAGTGAGGGTGAGTCGCTTATTGATACGCCCTTTCAATGAGGCATCCAATATAAGGTGATGTGGAATCTTCTCCCTTTCTGCAATGCGACCTTGCCCTGCCGTCGTGCGCATATCACCATTATATCGTGCTCCAAAGTTGGCTTCCAACCATTTATACTCAAGTCCGATCTGTAGGTTCAAAGCGTGCTTATATATATAAGGTATCTCATCTCCATAGACAACATGCCCCCATGCCGAACTGACGAAATCGTTTTTCATCTTCGTATTGGTATAGGTGTAAGATAGTTGTAAGGGCAGACGGAGAGCGAGATGTTGCGGGATGGGCTGATACTGGAACATGAACTCTAATCCATTAACCAGTGCCTTACCCACATTGAATTGCTCCAGTGTACCTTGCCCACCCTGTGCTGCGAGGTCACTCCCAAGCATATTGGAGTAGTTGTTATTGAATACAATAGCCTCAACTTTCATCTTTGTGGTGGTGTATCGCAAGCCTGCTTCAACGTTAACACTGCTTTCTGCCTTCTGATCTAAGGTAGCACTAGGAGGAGCGAAACCCTTATGAAGACCGCCGAAAGCCGATAGTGTAGGTAGGAGTTTGACGTTTACTCCAATACCAGGCAATAGTGCTCTTGCATGGTTAGAAGTCTCTATACGCACCATTCCTGTTCGACGAGGATCGGCCTTAGTATAGTCTCTCTTCAACAGATCAACGTCTTCGTAACGCATGCCGGCAGTAAGGGTGACGATTCCTTTCGACCATTTCGCCAACCAATAACCAGCCCAAGCATGTGCCGTAGTAATGCGGTTGGCGTTGCTTCCGGGGAGCCCCTTCAAAAAGAGCTGCATGCGTCCTCCTTGCATGGAATAGCCGTCGTCTTGCTGAAAACGGTCTTCGCTATCAGCATGATAACGCAGTCCAAGCTCAGCTGTGAGGTATCCGTCCCATAGCATTGTGCGGTATTCTCCCTTCGACTGAATGCCTCGTGAGTGATAAACACGATGGTTGGCACGCAGCATTAAAGCCTCCCCTACGTAATCGGTCTGCCCTGTCACAATATCAAAGTAGGCTTTATTTGTCTCGGGGTCAGCCAATACTGCATCTATCGAACGGCGTTCAGCTTTAGTGTTCCCCACCCTTACTTCGTTGAGTTTATACCAGTTACGAAAGAAGTAATTATAGTATAGATTGGTGGTTATTTTGAGTTTCCTTGGCGACTCGATGACGTAAGTTGCCACCCATTGGGTATGTCTCGTCTTGAGGTTATCCTTCTGTGCTCCTGCATAGCGATAGTACGGGCGGAGGGCAAAATCCTGTTCGGACAATCCGAGATAGGTCTCATCTGAAGTCTCATTGGCAAACCCGAACTTCAGTTCAAACAGATGATTGAGCCCTTCCTCATTATTGGTCTGGGCAGCAAACTTGGCTATGATGTCATTGCGTTTGAATCCTGTTCGCTCGTTCGGAACATCCTTTCTGAATCCATCCGATTGGTAACGTAGATACTCAATGATGAATCCTGTGTACTTGAAGCGATTACCTACACTGAAGTAAGACTTCAATGTGTTATAGCTACCATAGGATGCGTTCGCCTTCAAACTGAACTTGGAAGGGATGGGGGTAGACACCATATTAATAGCACCACCCGTCGTGAAAGGACCGTACTGCACCTGACTACTACCCTTCAACACCTCTATGGCGTACATACGACCCGCATTCGGAAAGTAATAAGCGGCTGGAGCTGCATAAGGAGCAGGGGCTGCCAGCACACCATCCTCCATCAAGGTGATGCGCTCACTGCGCTCGGCTTTGGTGCCTCGAAGACTGATGTTCGGTCGAAGACCATATCCATCTTCCTCGTAAACATTCACTCCTGGCACACTCTTAAGCATACGATTAATATCGGTGTAACCGAACTTCACAATCTCAGTGGGAGATATATAATAAGCCGAACCAGTGCGGTTACGGGCTTCAAACTTGCTCCCCAGCATTTGATTGGAGCGTACAATCACTTCGGTCATACGATGAACCGAGTCAGTTAAAGCACTCTTTTGCTCTGTTTGTAGACTGTCTTGTTTCTGTGCACACACGCTCAGTGGAGTCAGAACTAACAGCAGAGACAACATGTATTTTGTATTATAAAGCATAATTTAGATAATCAAACTTATAGCAACCTTGCATTGGGTTGAGAATCCGAAGATTCTTCTTTTATAGCAGCTAATCGTTTAGCATGCCACTGCATGTAGACAAGTTGTTTACTAATTGTTTGTAAATTTTGTGCAAAGGTAGCATGTTGACACGCTTACCACAATACCTATTTGTAAGTATTTTAGATGTTTTTCAAGTTGAATAGATTACTAATTAATAAGTAAACGAGTGTTTATTTCAGGTTGATAAGTAAACGAGTCCCCTTGTTAACTCGTTTACTTAATAAATAATTTGCCTACTCTTCAACTCAACCTAACCATAAGTTTGATTTGTAAATTATGATTTTTGAATGTCAACGAGCCCTTTCCTTCCTCAATATCGTCTGCATTTTAAACACTTCTTCGGGCTGTTCGGCAGCGCAGTTGTGCGTTTCGTATTTCTCTGCCTGCATATCATAAAGCTGGGGAAAAGGTGCATTGCCTGTTTCAATCTTTGGCCCCCATTGGATCATCGGAGCACCATCGTTCGGTTCGATATACCGCCATCTGTGGGTGAGAACAGACAGAACATGATTACTGGAAAGCCCAATGACATAATCGCGCCCCTGCTTATTGCGACCGAGCAAGGTTGAGAGATAATCCTTACTATCCGGTGCACTCCCCTTTGGAAGGGTGGCATGAATGAGCGAACCAAGCGATGAAAGGAAATCAATCTGGCTCACCAAGGCACTTGAGACCTCACCTCCTTTCACCTGTTTAGCCCATGACACAATCAGAGGAATAGCCGTCCCGCCCTCGAAAGCACTGTATTTATTCCCACGGAAAGGACCTGCCGGGCTATGACCATGCAGCAGTTCCTCGGCTCCATCAGCATATCCATCATCCACAACGGGACCGTTATCGCTCGTAAGAATCACTAAGGTGTTATCGTCGAGGTGCAGTTCTTTGAGCTTGCGGAGCAACTCTCCGACCGTCCAATCAAACTGTTCGATGGCATCGCCACGCACTCCCATGATGTTATGACCCCTGAATCGGGGATGAGGAAAGCGTGGAACGTGTACGTCGTTAGTAGCGAAATACATAAAGAACGGCTCTTTCTGATGTTGTTCTATGAATCGCGTGGCATGCACAAGGATAGAGTCTGCAATGTTCTCATCCTTCCATAACGCCTTACCCCCGCCTTTCATGTAACCGATTCGACCAATTCCATTGACAATAGACATATCATGTCCATGGCTAGCACGCTGATTGTACAATAGTTCGGGATTGTCTCGTCCAGTTGGTTCTCCGTCGAAGTTCTTTCGATAAGAGACCTCTATCGGATGCTCGGGGTCATAGTTTGCCACCTTCCCATTCTCTATGAACACACAAGGAACACGATCCGCAGTGGCTGCCATGATGTAGTGATAATCGAAACCAATGTCGCCTAACGCCTGTGGTAAGGGTGCATTCCAATCCTGCTCACCCGTTTTATCACCCAATCCTAAGTGCCATTTACCAATAGCGCAGGTAGCATATCCCTGACTCTTAAACATATCTGCCATTGTAAACTGGCTCGGTTTGATAATCATCCCAGCATTACCAGGAGCCACATCCGTACCCTCTCGTCGCCAAGCATACTCCCCTGTAAGGAGCGAGTAACGTGAGGGAGTACTCGTGGCAGCCACTGCATGACCATTAGTAAAGCGTATGCCCGACTGTGCCAAGCGGTTGATATTCGGCGTGTGAACGTTCTTTGCCCCATAACACTCTAGGTCTCCATAGCCTAAGTCATCGGCTAAGATGATGATAACATTGGGGTTCCCCGCCTGTTTCCCAGTCTTTTGTGCCATCGCAGAAGTGCTTGCTCCTACAGCAGAAGAGAGCAACACCAATGTAAGAAGTTTCTTTTCCATTTGGTTTTTAATTATCTTCTATATGTCATCATGAAGTATCGTGCAAGCAAGATAATCCATGTTCTTCGTTGGATAAAGTTGTACAAAGAAAAGGAAAAAAGTTGAGTTATTCAAATAAAAAGGTGCTTTTTTCTATAATAAAAATAATCTTTTCGAGAGGAGCTGATTATATAAAAAATGTGAAATAACGGCACTTTGTTGGAAAAATACGTGCTTTTATACTTGAATATAGCGATAACCTTGTATCTTTGTATCGAAAGATTGAATAAGAGAGGAGGCTTCTATGAAGGAAAAAAGACAATCAGTCTGAATTCAAACCTTTTATCCATTGTCTCATAGGAAAGTATTTCCTAAATAAGAGACTATTCATGATATACAATTATCAAATTAGTTGGTTTGAGTTTATGAGACAGATTACACTTCTAGCATTCGACGCTGATGACACCTTATGGGGGAGTCAGACGTACTTCGATTCAGTAGAGCAAGTGTACTGTGAGATCCTTGCTTCGTATGCAGAAGCAGATGAGATATCAAGGTCTCTTCGGTCTACTGAGAGAGAGAATAATGTTCTTTATGGTTGTGGAAGTAAGTCTTTCATACTTTCACTAGTAGAGAATGCAGTTTATATAAGCCAAGGAAAGGTTACAGGAGAGGAAATAGAACAGATAATTGGGATAGGGAAAGAGCTGTTGCGATTGCCTGGTAAGCCCTTTGATAGAGTGCGATCGAGCCTAGAACAGCTACGTTCAACGGGTTTATATCGCATGGTTGTGTTCACACGAGGCGAACTTCTCGATCAGGAGAAGAAGATGGAACGATCGGGATTAAGGTCTTTCTTCGATGATGTCATCGTTGTTTCGGACAAGACAGAGGACGCTTATCGCAGATTATGCAAGCGTTTCAACGTCAGAACAGAGCAATTATTGATGGTGGGCAATTCGTTTTCTACGGATATCGAACCCGTTTTAGACGTTGGAGGATGGGCTGCCTACATCTCTAATTATAGCTCTTGGAAGGACGAGGCGATGGTTGATAATGTTCATCCTAGGCTCATCCGATTGTCAAGGATTACTGATCTTGGACCATGGCTAAGCTCTCCCTCGATGTTTATAGATAAATCGAGACTCTCGTGAATTAGATAATGTATATAATGAGGAAAGGCTCATAAGTTGGATGAATTGTCCTTCTTATGGGCCTTTCTAATTGTGGTAGAGGAAGCCTCCCCAAGCCCCTCCGAAAGGAGGGGAGGTGCATAAAAGGCTGTAAGAGAGTGTAAATAGGAAAACTCACAAAGCCTAAATGAAAGGAGGGGATGTGCATAAGAGGCTGTAGATGAGAATTGCAAGGATTGAAGCAGACGCCTACGTTAATAGGAAGAGAAGCCTCACCCCCGTCCCCTCTCCGAATGGAGAGGGGACGGGGGTGAGGCTGATTG